>JANJTI010000357.1 GCA_024711185.1 Brevundimonas sp.
CCGGCATCAGGCGAGCGTCAGGGGCGAAGGCGCCGACTGCCGGGGGCTGATCCGGGGCGTCTGGCGGGAGGTGATCGGCCCCGAGCCGGAAACGCCGCCTCCCTATGCGCCGGACTGGGCGGAGGTCGGCGGTGAGGAGACGCTCTGGACCGCCGCGCGTCGGTGGTTGCGGGAAATCCCCGCGGCCGCCGCCAAGCCGGGAGACGTCCTTCTGTTCCGCATGGCGACGGGCTGCCCCGCCAAGCACTGCGCCATCCTGAGCCAGGCGAGCGCGGCCGGAGAAGGACGGATGATCCACGCCTACTGGGGCCGCGCCGTGGTCGAGAGCTGGATGGGCGAGTGGTGGCGGCGTCGGCTGGCGGCAGCCTTCACCTGGCCGCCCGCCGGAAGCGGAGCAGACTGAATGGCGCAGGTGGTGTTCGGAGCCGCGGGCGGCGCGATCGGCGGGCCTCTGGGGGCGAGCCTGGGCGCCATGCTCGGGGGCGTCGTGGACAGCGCGGCGATCGCGGGGCTGGAGCCGCCGCGCCAGCGCGGCCCGAGACTGCAAGGACTCAAGGTGCAAGGCGCCGCGGAAGGCGAGCCCTTGCCGTGTGTGTTCGGGCGCGTCCGGGTCACCGGACAGGTGATCTGGGCCGCGCGCTTCCTGGAGAGTCGCCGGACGTCCTCGGGCGGCAAGGGCGGGCCGCGGACCGTCGACTACGACTACTCCCTGAGCTTCGCCGTGGCCTTGTGCGAAGGAGAGATCGACGGCGTGGGACGGGTCTGGGCCGACGGCCAGCCGATGGACCTGTCGGGCGTCGTCATGCGGGTGCACAGGGGCGGCGCCGACCAGATGCCTGATCCCCTGATAGAGTCGATCGAGGGCCATGCTCCGGCCTATCGCGGCACGGCCTACGTTGTGTTCGAGGATCTGCCGCTCGGCGCCTATGGGGATCGGGCGCCGCAACTGGCCTTTGAGGTGTTCCGCCGGCCCAGGGGCGGCCAGCCCCGGCTCGAGGACCGGCTCGAGGGCGTATGCCTGATCCCGGGAGCCGGCGAGTTCGTCCTGGCTACCGGGCCGGTGATGCGCCGCGAGGGCCTGACCCGCACAACGCCGGAAAATCTGCATGCCGGCGACGGTCGTCCGGACCTGGGTGTCTCGCTGGACCATCTGCAGGCGCAGTGCCCCAACCTGAAGCGCGTCAGCCTGGTGGTCGGCTGGTTCGGAACCGACCTCCGCGCGGGAGAGTGCCGGATCCGGCCCGGCGTCGAGCGCCGTGACAAGCCGACGGAACCGCAGGTCTGGTCGGTGGCCGGGCTGGACCGGCAGGCGGCCCATCTGATTTCCGCAAGCGGCGGCGGCCCAGCTTACGGCGGCACGCCGTCGGACGAGAGCGTTCGCCAGGCCGTCGCCGAGCTGAAGGCGCGCGGCTTGCAGGTGACGCTGTATCCGTTCGTCTTCATGGACATCCCGCCCGGCAACGGCCTGCCGGATCCGTACGGCGGGGCGGAGCAGGCGGCCTACCCGTGGCGCGGACGGGTGACGGGGCGAAGCGGGGGCCAGGCCGCCGGCGACGTGGCCGCCCTGTTCGGGCCTGCCGAGGGCTGGGGATTGCGCCGGCTGGCGCTGCATTACGCCCGGCTCGCCGCGGAGACCGGCGCGGACGGGCTGCTGATCGGGTCCGAGATGCGCGGACTGACCCTGACCCGTGGCGCAGCCGGCGACTTTCCCGCCGTCGCCGAACTCCGCACGCTGGCGGCGGAGTGTCGGGCCTTAGCTGGCTCCGGGGTCCAGCTGTCCTACGCCGCCGACTGGTCGGAATACGCCGGACTGCGGGAAGGCGAGGAGGTGGCGTTCCATCTCGATCCGCTGTGGGCCGATACGGCGATCGATTATGTGGCCGTCGACTGGTATCCGCCTCTGGGCGACTGGAGGTCGGGCGACGGCGGCCTCGACGCGGCCGTGTTCAGCGCGCCGGACGACCCCGACTACCTGGCGGCGCAGGTCGCCGGAGGCGAGGGATTCGACTGGTGGTACGCCTCCGGGGCGGACCGGGCGGCGCAGGTCCGCACGCCGATCGCAGACACGGCGCATGGCGAGGACTGGGTCTTTCGCGTCAAGGACATCGCCGGCTGGTGGAGTCACCTGCACCATAACCGCCCCGGCGGCGTGCGGGCGAGCGAGCCGACGGCGTGGGTCCCGGGCATGAAGCCGCTGCGCCTGAGCGAATTCGGCTGCGCCGCCGTCGACCGCGGCGGCAATGCGCCCAACCTGTTCCTCGACCCCAAGAGCGCCGAGAGTTCGCTGCCGCCGCACTCGACCGGGGTGCGCGACGACCGCATGCAGCGGCGCGCTCTGGAAGCGGTGCTGGCCCACTTCTCCGACAGCAATCCGGTGTCGGCGGTCTACGGCGGGCCGATGCTCGCCGGAGCCGACGCATGGTGCTGGGACGCGCGGCCATGGCCCGCCTTCCCCGGCCGGACGGACGTGTGGGCCGACGCGCCCGCCTGGTTCACCGGTCACTGGCTGAACGGCCGACTCGCGGGGGAGGCGGACGACCTGGTCGCGGCCATCCTGCAACGCGCAGGGCTGACCGACGACCGGTTCGAGGTGGCGGGCGTCCCCGGCGGAATCTCCGGCTACCTGATCGATCGGCCGATGCGCACGCGCGATGCTCTCGAGCCCCTGGTCCGGGCCTTGGGGCTGACCTTGTCGGAGCGCGGGGCGAAGGTCTGTGTGCGGGGGCCGGAGTCGGCGGGGATGGTCCTGGCTGGCGAGGATCTCGCCCTGCCGGAGGAGGCGGCCGAAGTTCGCGCCAAACGGGAGCTCGATACGCCCCCTGCGATCGCGCGGGTACGCTTCATCGATGGGGATCGCGACTACCAGACCGGCGCCGAAAGCGTGCGGAAGGCCGCCGGTGGCGGTGGGATGGATTTCGATTTGCCGGCCGTCTGCACCGGCGCAACGGCGCGGGCCGCTGCAGCGCGCGCGCTGCAAGCGGCGGGGGGCGAGACCCTGACCCTGCATCCCGGACCGCTGGACGCCCTGCGGCTGGAGGCCGGCGACGTCGTCTTCCTCGACCTGCGCGAGGGCGACTGGCGTGTGACCAGGATGGATCTCGGCGAGATGGCCTCGGCCGTCCTGGAGCCTGTCTGTCATCCCGAACCTCAGACCGAGAACGGCGGGCCCGTCGCCCCGGAGCCAGCGCCGGTTACGGGAGCGCCGTTCTTCCGCCTGGTCGACCCGCCGCCGCTGCCGGGCGCCGAGGCCGACGTCCGTCCGCTGGCTGTGGTCGCCGCGGCTCCGTGGAAACCCATGCAGGTGCTGGCAGGTCCGGGGCCACAGGCCCTGACGGTTCGGGCGGAGGTTCGGGAGCCCGCCACAGTCGGACGGCTGATGGCGCCGATCGGTCCCGGGGTTCGGCACCGCTGGGACGAGGGCAACGCCCTGCTGGTCCAGCTGGAGGGCGATGCGCCCCAGAGCCGGCCGAGGGACGCGGTCCTGGCCGGCGCCAACGCCGTGCTCGTCGAGGCCGGGGAGGAATGGGAACTGATGCAGTTCCGTGACGCCGTATTGGTCGGAGGGGAGGTGTGGCGGCTGACGGGGCTCTTGCGGGGCCAGCAAGGCGCTGTCGCCGCAGGCGCGCCGGCGGGCGCTCTCTGCGTGATGCTGGAAGCGCCTCTCCCGCGGGTCGCCTCGCCGGCGGCCGAGCGGGACCTGTCGCTGGTGTGGCGCGCGGGCTTGAGGGGGCTACCAGCCGGCGGCCCCGGCTTCACCGAACTGTTGTGGGCGACGCGCGGCGTGGCCGCGCGGCCGTGGAGTCCGGCCCACGTGCATGCGCTCGCCCGTGCGGACGGCGGATTCAACCTGACCTGGATCGCCCGCCACCGCCGGGACGGGGACCGGTGGGGGGAAGAGCCGGCTCCTGCCGATCCGCTGCGGTTCCGGGTGCGGGTCCTGGACGACGAGGGCGAGTTGCGCGTGTTCGAGGCGGCGGGCTCGCAGGGCGTCTACCCGGCTGCGCAAGTCGCCGTCGACTTTCCGAACGGGAGCCACTCCGCCCGCTTCGCCGTCAGCCAGTGGGGGGAAGGCTACGGCTGGGGACTGGAAGCGGAGACGCGCGCCGGCTGATGGAGCCGACGCCTTTGCGGAACGGCGGCGATGCCCTAACTGGAAGCTCTGTGTATGACGGGCGCGGCCCAACGGAGCGACATTCGAGTGGCGGGCGATCCCTACAAGGAGCTGAACGTAGCCCGGGGCGCGAGCCAGGACGAGATCAAGAAGGCGTTCCGCAAGCTCGCCAAGGATCTCCACCCTGACAAGAACCCCGGCGACAAGGCGGCAGAGGATCGATTCAAGCGGGTGACAGCCGCCTTCGATCTGCTCGGCGACGCCGAGAAGCGGGCGAAGTTCGATCGCGGAGAGATCGACGCAGACGGGCGGGAGCAGTTCCGCGGCTTCGGCGGTCCTCGCGGCGGAACGGGCGGTCCCGGGCAAGGTCCGTTCGGAGCAGGCGCCCGGGGCGGCTTCGAGAACATCGACCTCGACGAGATTCTGGGCGGCATGTTCGGCGGCGG
>JANJTI010000366.1 GCA_024711185.1 Brevundimonas sp.
TGACGGCAACGGTTGCATCCGGGGCCCGATCGCGGCCGTATGGGACGGAAGGTTTGATCCGGAGATCCGCCATGCGCCCTCTCGCCGCGTCCCTCTTCGCCCTCGCTCTCGCCCTGCCTGCCGCCGCCCTCGCCCAGGAGGTGCGGTACTACGACGTCCCGGCCGGCGGCCGCGCCCACGACGTCGCCGTCACCGCCGACGGCGCGGAGGTCTGGTGGACGGTCCAGCGCGGCGGCGGCCATGGCATCCTCGATCCCCGGACCGGCGAGACCGCCATCGTCCCGCTCGGCGAAGGTTCGGCGCCGCACGGGGTGATCGTGGGGCCGGACGGAAACGCCTGGATCACCGATGGCGGCCAGAACGCCATCGTTCGCGTCGATCGTCAGACGCGGGAGGTGAAGGTCTGGCCGCTGCCGGAGGAGACCGGACCGATCAACATGAACACCGCCGCCTTCGACCATCGCGGCCGCATCTGGTTCACCGGCCAGACCGGATTCTACGGACGGCTGGATCCCGCGACGGACGATATGCAGGTCTGGACGGCCCCGCGCGGGCGGGGTCCGTACGGCATCGCCGCCACGCCGTCGGGCGACATCTGGTACGCCTCGCTGGCCGGCAGCCACATCGCAAAGGTCGACCTCGACACCGGCGAGGCGACGATCGTCGAGCCGCCGACGCCGAACCAGGGCGCGCGGCGCATCTGGTCGGACAGCCGGGGCCGTCTGTGGGTGAGCGAGTGGAACAGCGGCAACGTCAGCGTCCACGATCCCGCCGACGGCAGCTGGCGCACCTGGAGGCTGCCGGGCGAGGCGCCGAAGACCTATTCCGTCTATGTCGACGAGCGCGACAAGGTGTGGCTGACCGACTTCGCCGCCAACGCCATCGTCCTGTTCGACCCGGAGACCGAGACCTTCCGCAGCTTCCCCAGCGACCGCGAGGGCGCGAACGTGCGCCAGATGCTGGGCCGGCCGGGGGAGGTCTGGGGGGCCGAGTCGGGGACTGACCGCCTCGTGGTGATCCGTTACGGCGAGTGACGCGGTGATCCTGCTGATGATGCTGGCCGCGCTGGCCGCCCCGCCGCAGGCCCGGGATCCGGGCGAGCGGGCGTTCCAGCGTTGCGCCGGCTGTCACTCGCTGCGGCCCGACGATTCGCAATCGGTCGCCCCGAGCCTGCACGGCGTGTTCGGCCGCCGGGCCGGGACGGCGGAGGGTTTCGCCTGGTCGCCGGCCATGCGGGAGGCCGGACGGCGCGGCCTGGCCTGGGACGCCGCCACCCTTGATCGCTTCCTCGAGGATCCGGAGGCGGTCGTGCCGGGTACGGCCATGCCTTATCAAGGCGGGCCGGCCTCGGAGCGGGCGGCGGTGATCGACTTCCTGCGTCGACGCGCGCGCTGAGACGAGCAACGCCTTGTGAACGGCCGGGGGTAGGCTTGGCCGCACCCGGCGGCTAGTGCTGGTCCGACGCCAGATGGAACCGGTTACAATGCGCCACACGCCCTTCGCCCCGACCCGTCGACTGATGCTCGCCGGAGGCGCGCTGACGGCCGGGCTGATGCTGGCGCCGCGACTGGCGGCGGCCCAGGCGCGGGACAACCTCGCCCGGGTCAACGACCTGATCGCCCGCATGACGATCGAGGAGAAGGCCGGCCAGCTGAACCTGCAGAACGACCCGTTCCGCTGGCGGCCCGAAGGGGTGAACCCCGGCGATGCGCTCGACACCAACCAGGAGCAGACCGCCGCCGACATCCGCGCCGGCCGCATCGGGGCCCTGTTCAACGGCGTCGGCGCGAAGACGACGCGGTTCGTGCAGGAGCTGGCCGTGCGCGAGAGCCGGCTGGGCATCCCGCTGCTGTTCGCCGCCGACGTCATCCATGGACTGAAGACGACCTTCCCGGTGCCGCTGGGCGAGGCGGCCAGCTGGGACCTCGACCTGGCCGAACGCACGGCGCGGGCCGCCGCGGTCGAGGGGGGCGCGGCCGGCGTGCACCAGACCTATGCGCCGATGGTCGACGTCGGCCGGGACCAGCGCTGGGGCCGGGTGGTCGAGGGAGCCGGCGAGGACGTGCTGCTCAACAACCTGTTCGCCGCCGCGCGGACGAAGGGCTTCCAGGGCGACGACCTGACCCACTGGTCCTCGCTGCTGGCTACGGCCAAGCATTTCGCCGCCTACGGGGCCGCCGAGGCGGGTCTCGACTACAACACCACCGACATGAGCGAGCGGGAGCTGCGCTCGGTCTACCTGCCGCCGTTCAAGGCGGCGATCGACGCCGGGGCGCTGTCGATCATGAGCGCCTTCAACGACCTGAACGGCGTGCCGACCAGCGGCAACAAATGGCTGCTGACCGACCTGCTGCACGGCGAATGGGACTTCGCCGGCTTCGTGGTGTCCGACTACACCTCCGAGCAGGAGCTGATCGCCCACGGCTACGCGACGGACGACCGCGATGCCGCCCGTATCGCCCTGATGGCCGGCGTCGACATGTCGATGAAGAGCGGCATCTACATGGCCCACATCCCGGACCTGGTGCGCGCCGGCGAGGTCCCGGTCGAGCGGGTCGACGAGGCGGTGCGCCGTGTGCTGATGACCAAGGCGGCGCTGGGCCTGTTCGAGAACCCGTACCGTGGCTCGGATGTGCGGCTGGAGGCCCGCGTCACCGGCAGCCGCGAGCATCTGGCGCTGGCCCGCGAGGCCGGGCGCAAGTCGATCGTCATGGTGAAGAACGACGGCGGTCTGCTGCCGCTGCCGAAGACCGGCAAGCGGTACGCCCTGATCGGGCCGTTCGGCGACGACCGCGTCGACCTTTTCGGTCCGTGGTCGATCTTCAAGAATCCCGACCTCGCCGTGTCGCTGGAACAGGGCGTTCGCGCCGCGCTGGGGGCCGGCTCCAGCCTCTCGGTGGTCAAGGGCTCGAACGTCGAGGCTCCTCTCGAGGGGGGCGTCGAGGCGGCCGTCATGGCGGCCGCCCAGGCCGACGTGGTGCTGCTGGCGATCGGCGAGAGCCAGAACATGTCGGCCGAGGCGCAGTCGCGGGTCCATATCGGCCTGCCGGAAGCGCAGCTGGCCCTCGCGGAGGCTGTCGCCGCCGTCGGCAAACCGGTCGTGGTGCTGCTCCGCAACGGACGGGCCATGGAGCTGACAGGGGCGGTCAAGGACGCCCGCGCCATCCTCGTCACCTGGTTCCTCGGCTCGGAGACCGGCAACGCCGTGGCCGACGTCCTGTTCGGCGACCACGCCCCGACCGGTCGCCTGCCGGTCAGCTTCCCGCACTTCTCGGGCCAGTCGCCGTTCTACTACGCCCACAAGAGCACCGGCCGCCCGGCGGCTTCGCGCGACCAGGGCTTCCGGGCCCAGTTCCGCGAGACAGGCAACGAAGCCCTCTATCCCTTCGGCCACGGCCTCACCTATGCGCCGGTGCGCTACTCGGAGGTGCGGCTGTCGTCGCCGACCATGGCGTGGAACGGAGAGATCACCGCCAGCGTCACCCTGACCAACGGCGGCCAACGACCGGCCGAAGAGGTGGTGCAGTTGTACATCCGCGATCGCGTCGCCTCGATCACCCAGCCGGTGCGCCTGCTGAAGGGCTTCCGTCGTGTCGCTGTCCCGGCGGGCGGTTCGGTCGAGGTGTCGATCCCGCTAAAGTTCGAGGATCTGCTGTTCCTGGGCGCGGACCTGCAGCCGACCGTGGAGGCGGGTGAGTTCGATGTCTGGCTGGCTCCGAACGCCCAAGCTGGCGAGCCGGCCCGGTTCACCCTGACGCACTGATCAGCCGAACAGGGCCGCATAGATCTCCGGCCTGAAGCCGACGGTGGTGCGGCCATCGACGTCCAGCACCGGCCGCTTGATCATCGACGGCTGGCCCAGCATCAGCTCGATGGCCTTGTCGGCGTCGAGGTCGGCCTTCGCCTCGGGCGGCAGGGCGCGGAAGGTCGTGCCGGCGCGGTTCAGCACCGTCTCCCAGCCGTGGGCGGCGACCCACTCCTCGAGCGAGGCGCGATCGACTCCGGCTTTCTTGTAGTCGTGGAAGGCGTAGGCGACGCCGTGCTGGTCCAGCCAGACCCGCGCCTTCTTCACCGTGTCGCAGTTGGGGATGCCGTAAAGGGTCGGGAGCATGGATCGCCTCGCTGGAATGCAGGGCAGCTCTGCCTCTCCGCGGCGAGCCGGGCAAGTCGCGTAGCGGCCCGACGGAACGGATCGCTGCTCTGACCCCTTGAGGGACCGACTATCGACAGAGGAGGCTCTCATGCACAGGTCCGCCTGCACCGCCGCCATGCTCACCTTCGCCCTCGCGGCCTGCGGATCGCCGGAAAGCTCCGGGGTATCGGCCGACGTCCCGGCCACGACACCCGCGACAGGTGTTTCTCCCGCGGAAGCGGCGGGTATGCGCGCCGTCGCCTTGCTGCGGACCGCGACCGGCGCGACCG
>JANJTI010000371.1 GCA_024711185.1 Brevundimonas sp.
CACCGACTTCACCGGCTGCGCCCGGATGGCCATCACGCTGTCCTGGATCTCGCGGGTGAGCAGCTCGAGATCCTCTAGCCCGACCGAGATGCCGGAGGAGCGGGCCAGGCCGCTCTCGGTGACGCGCTGGGCCAGCATGGCCTGCTGGATCACCAGTTCGCCGACCACATTGATCAGCCGGTCCACCCGCTCCAGATCGACGCGGATGGTGGCCGGAGCCGTCGCGGCTGGCGGAGAGCCCGCGCTCGGCGCGGCTGCGGCCGTCGGGGAGGCCAGGGCGGGCGCTGTCGAAGCCGCCGGTGCGGACGCCGACACGGCGGCGACCGGTTCGTCCTGCACCTTCGCCAGCAGGGCGGCGATGTCGATGTCGTCCGCCGGCGCGGCCGTCGTCTCGATCAGCGGCGGCAGGTCGGGGCCCTCTCCGGCGATGGCTTCGATGCGCAGGTCGCAGTCGCCCTCGACAAAGTCGAACACCTCGCGCACGGCGGCCTCGTCCACCGGAGCCATGAGCCGGATCGTCCAGACCAGCTCGTTTTCCTCGGGCTGAAGCCGGTCCAGCATCGGCACGGCGCTGTCGTCGAGCTCCACCTCGATCGGTCCCAGACGGCCGAGTTCGCGGAGCAGCAGCCCCGTCTCGTTGGCGTTGACGTACATGCGGCCGTGCGGCCGGAAGACGATGCGCCAGCCGCCGGCGGCGGCAGCGTCCGGCAGATCCAGAGGCGGCAGATCCAGCGAGGGCAGGTCGAAAGCCACCGGCTGAAAGCCGAAATCTTCCTCCTCGTCCGCGACAGGCGCGCCCCCCTCGCCATGGGTCAGGGCCTCCAGTTCGGCGACGAGAGCGGCGGACCGCGCCTCCTCCACCTCCGGCCCGGTTCCCTGGGCGGCGGTGACGTGGTCGGCGAGGACGTCGGAGGCCCTCAGAAGGGTGCGGACGGTCGGCTCGTCGCACGGCTTGCGCCCTGCACGCAGCTCGTCCAGCAGGGTCTCGAAGACGTGGGCGAAGCGCACTAGGGCGTCGAGGCCGAAGGCGCCGGCGCCGCCCTTCACGGAGTGGACGGCGCGGAAGACGGCATTGATCGTCTCCCCGTCGGCGGAGCCGCTCTCCAGTTCGAGAAGCTTGCCCTCGAGGTCTGCGAGCAGCTCGTCGCACTCCTGGAAGAAGGTCGCCTTGATCGCCTCGAAGGTGTCCATGGAGCGGGTCCGGTGCTCAGGCGGCGACGCGGCGGACGGCGTCCACCAGCTTGGCCGGATCGAACGGCTTGACGATCCAGCCTGTCGCTCCGGCCTCCCGGGCGCGGGCCTTCTTGGCCGCGTCGCTCTCGGTGGTCAGCACCAGCACCGGCGTCAGGTTGTAGGCGGGATTGGCGCGAACGCCCTGGATGAAGCCGAAGCCGTCCATGCGGGGCATGTTGATATCGGTGATGACCACGTCGGCTCCGCCGCTGGCGGCCAGCACCTCCAGCCCGTGCACGCCATCCTCGGCCTGGATGACGCGATAGCCAGCGCCTTCCAGGGCCAGCAACAGCATGTCGCGCATGGTCCGGGAGTCGTCGACGGTCAGGACAGTCTTGGTCACGCGGGATCTCCGGCGAAATCAGGGGCGAGACGGGCGGCGCCGAAGGCGCGGCACTGCTCCACGAAGGCCTCGGACAAGGGGGCGATGGTCAGGGGCAAGTCATCGGCCGCCCAGGTCTTGGCGGCGGACAGCAGGACCTGCAGGGACAGACCGCCCAGGCGCTCGACACCCGAGGCGTCCACGGTCAGCGGCTGCCCCCGCCGCGCCAGCAGTTCGGCAGTCAGGACCCCCGCGGCGCGGAGGTCCATCACCGCAGGCAGGACGACGGGCTCGGCCATCAGAACTCCTCCCACCCGTCCTCGACGGCGGCCGGCTTCAGCGCGGCGCCGCCCTGGCCGAGGGTCTTGAGCTGGGCGACCGTGCGGACGGTGCGCTCGCTGCGGGCCGCGGCCGGGCGGGCGCTCGCGGCCGGAGCCTCGTCGCCGACGCGGAAGCGCGCCACCGAGGCCGCCAGGCTTTCCGCCTCCTGGGCCAGCGAGTGGCTGGCGGCGGTGGATTCCTCGACCATGGCGGCGTTCTGCTGGGTCACCTGGTCCATCTGGTTGACCGCGGTGTTGACCTGCTGAAGGCCGGTGGCCTGCTCCTGGGCCGAGGCGGCGATCTCCGACACCAGGCCGTCGATCTCGGCCACCCGGCCGACGATGCGCTGCAGCGCCTCGCCGGTCTGGCCGACCAGCGACACCCCCGAGCCGACCTGGGCCGTCGAGGCCGAGATCAGCGTCTTGATCTCGCGGGCCGCGTCGGCCGAGCGCTGGGCCAGCGCCCGCACCTCCGAGGCGACCACCGCGAAGCCGCGGCCGGCGTCGCCGGCCCGGGCGGCCTCGACCCCGGCGTTCAGCGCCAGCAGGTTGGTCTGGAAGGCGATCTCGTCGATCACCCCGATGATCTGGCTGATCTGCTGCGCCGACTGCTCGATGGCGCTCATCGCCGCCACCGCGTCTCGCACCACCACGCCGGAGGTCTCGGCGTCGCCGCGCGCCGCCTGCACCACGTCCGAAGCCTGACGGGCGCCCGAGGCGGTGCGGTTCACCGTGGCCGTGATCTGGTCCAGCGCCGCCGCCGTCTCCTCCAGGCTCGCCGCCTGCTGCTCGGTGCGCCGCGACAGGTCGTCGGCCGCGTGGCTGATCTCGCCCGAGCCGGAACGGATCGCCGCCACGTTTTGGACCACCACCGACACCGCCTGCTGCAGTTGGCCGATGGCCGAGTTGAAGTCGGCCTTCAGCTGCTCGGCCCGCGGCGGCACCGGGGCGTGCATGCGGTGGGTCAGGTCCCCCTCGGCCATGGCCGAAAGACCCTTGGCCAGCGCCTCCACGGTGATCCGGTCCTCCTCGGCGATGCGCGCCTTCTCCGCTTCGGCGGCGGCGCGGTCGCGCTCGTTCGCCTCGCGCGCCGCAGCGGCCTCAAGCTCGACGCGGGACTTTTCGATCGCCGCGTCGCGGAAGGCCATCACGGCCACGCCCATCGCGCCGCACTCGTCCGTGCGCCGGGCCTCGACGACCTCGATCGCGGTGTCGCCGGCGCGCAGACGGTTCATGTGGCCGACCATGCGGCCGATCGGCCCGGCCAGGCCGCGGGTCAGCAGCCAGCCCACACCCATCGCGAGCAGGGCAGCCATCAGAATGCCGGCGATCAGGACCCAGCGGGCGTTGCGCGAGGCGGCTGCCTGCTCCGCACGAACCCGATCGAGCTCACCCGTCAGGACTTCCTTGATCTTCTCGAACGAGGCCTCGACCGGTTCAATCATGCGATCGGCCGAGCCGCTGCGACCGACCATGGCGACGGCGCTGGCGTGGGTGGCCGGATCGCGGGCCAGTTCCGCGCCCTGGACGATGACGTGTTCGAACCAGGCGTCGGCGGATTGCTCCAGCGAATCGATCTCACCCGCGAGATCCGGCCCCGCCTCCTCCCGCATTGTGGCGAGGAAGGTCTTGAACCGCTCCCGATGCGCACCGGCCCGCTCCACGTAGTACTCGTCGCCCGACAGCAGGAAGCCGCGGAAGCTGCCTTCCTGACGCGACAGATAGAACTCGGCCGAAGCGGTCGACCGGACCAGGGCGTTGGCCACGGCGCGATGCTCGCCAGCGCGGTCTATGGCCGCGAGCTGCAGGAAGATCACCCCGCCCATGACCATGATGGCCAGAAGCACGGTGGCGAAGGACAGCATCAGCTTGCGGCCGACCGGCAGGTTGTTGAGTACGTTCACGGGAGCCTCGATCAATCGGAAGGTCAGACGGCGTAGGTTCAGAAGGCGAAGGTCAGGGCGCCGACGAGGCGGCCCTCGTAGCGTTCGCCGAGGTCGTGCTGGTCGGTGTCGTACCAGCGCAGATCGGCGGCGACTTGACGGGTCAGCTTGTGCTTCACCCCGACGTTCCACGCCGTGTATTCGGCGCTGGTGTCGCTGATCCGCTCGCCGACGGCGATGCTCGCCCGGGTGCGCGCGCCGAGGGCGTAGCTGCCCTGGGCCTCGACCCACCAGGCCTCTTTCGCCGAGCCGGAACCGTCGGGCGTGTAGTTCACCCGCAGCCGCACGCCGGCCGGACCGACCGCGCGCGACACATCGGCCTGGTACTCCATGAAGCGGTTGTCGTAGCCGGCCACCGTGCCCGTGAAGACCTTGTGCATGGCCGAGAAGTCGAACTCGAAACCGCCGATCTCCGGCGCATAGCCGACGGTCGTCACCAGTTCGCTGTCGGCGCCGCCGCCAAGGTCCACCGTCGAGCCGCCGAACTCGGCGTAGAAGTCGCCCAGGCTCGCGCCGACCGATCCTGAGATGCTGGGGTCGCCGCCGCTCTTGCCGAGGCCCTTGGCGACGTTCTCGGTGGCGACGCCGACCTGCCACTCAAGGTCCGGGACGGGCAGCTCGGAGGCGTGGGCGGCGCCGGCGAGGCACACGGCGGCGATCGGAGCAAGGGCGACGGAAACGTTCCGCTTTCTGGGGAACACGCGACGCGAATCGGTACTGGACATTCTCTTTCCTTGGACGTTGGCGACATCCTCGGGCAGACACGAATATCGGTGGTAAACCGCGACATACGTAGAAACGCGTATCCATCGAAGGCCGCCTGGCCGCCGCCGGTCGGCCCACCGGGGCCCGCGGGGGTCGCGGTTCGCGCCATCGCCAAATGCTGATATCGGTGGAGCAGGCCCGCGCGAGTCGGCGCCGGGCGGATTGTGAATGGCGTACAGGATGCTGGCGTAGCGTGAGAACCGTCGTCCCCCGATTGATCGCTTCCATGGTGGATCGGTCCTATCGGGGCTGGCGAGGATACGGACTGGCGGTGGTCTCGGTCGGGGCCTGCCTCGTCCTTCGCAGCGCGCTCGAACCCTTCGGACAATTCTACTACCTGCCCATGGTCCCGGCAGCCGTGATCACGGCGCTGCTGTCCCGCCCGGGCCCTACCGGGCTCGCGATAGCCCTGTCGATCGCGGTGAACGTCACCCTCGTACCCCGCGAGGGGCTTGCCGACACAGTGGTGAATGCGGCCCTGTTCCTCGCCGTCAGCTGGCTGGTGGCGGAGTTGTGCTGGGCGCAGCGCCGCGTGCATCGCCGCGTTGGGGCCCTGGCCCGCAAGCTCGAGGGCCGCAACGCCGTCCTTGACACCGTTCTGGCTGCGGTTCCCGTCGTCATCCTCGACCGCGCGGGCCGGATTCGTCGGCTGACGCCAGCCGCCGCCGCGCTGTTCGGCGTGTCCTCCACCGACGCCGTCGGGTCGCCGTTCTCACAGCTGGTCGACGACTTCCATCTGGACTCCGTCGATCCCGAGCCGGCGGCCGGTACGCCCCCACTGGGCGGCCGCGAGTGGCGCGGCCGTCGGCCCGACGGCCGCCCGCTCCTGCTGACGCTCCAGGTCGGCGTGACAGCGAACTCCACAGAGGGCGACGACTATGCGGCGGTCTCCGTGACCGACGTCACCCAGGCCAGGGCGGCGACGAGTCGCGCCGTCGAACTGGACGCCCAGCTGAACCGGGTCTGGCGTCTCAATTCGCTGGGTCAGATGGCCGCCACCCTCGCCCACGAGTTGAACCAGCCGCTGAGCGCGGCCGCCTCCTACATGCACGCCAGCCGGCGCGACATCGAACGGACCGGTCCCTTGGGCGAGAGCGCCGGCCGCACCCTGGACCTCGCCAAGGCTGAAGTCCTGCGGGCCGGAGGCATCATCCGGCGCGTGCGCGAACTCCTGACGACGGGCGCGGCGGCGCTGGAACGTCAGCGGGTCTCCTCGATGATCGAGGATCTCCGCCCATCGCTGCGCCTGCTGGGCCGCGATGCGGGCATCGACGTCAGGATCGATATCGACGGAAGAGCCGACACGGTGCTCGCCGAGCGCATCCAGTTCCAGCAGGCGGTCATCAACCTCGTGCGCAACGCGATCGACGCCGCCGGCGGCGTAAGCCATCCGGTAGTGCTTATCAGCGGACGCGGGGCGGCGGGGCACTACGAGATATCGATCGAGGACACCGGTCCCGGCATCCTCGCGGACGACCTGGACTCGGTTATCCGGCCGATGGCAAGCGGCAAGGCCCACGGCATGGGGCTGGGGCTTTCGGTGACGCGCACGATCGTCGAGGGCCACGGCGGATCGCTGCGGCTGGACCGCAGCGCGCTCGGCGGCGCCGCCTTCTCGATCCGTCTGCCGCAGGAGGAACGGGCGGCATGACCCACGAAGCATCCGTTTTCGTGATCGACGACGACCCCGCAGTCCGGGACTCCCTGGTCGTGCTGCTTCGTGGCGAAGGCGTGCGTGCTCGCAGCTTCGCGAGCGGCAGCGACTTCGTCGACCACCTGCCCGACGACCGGCTGGCCTGCGTCATCACCGATGTGCGCATGCCCGGAATGGACGGTTCCGAACTCGTCCGGCGGCTGGCCGGATTGCGGGATCGGGAATGGCCGGTGATCGTCATCACCGGCCACGCCGACGTACCGACGGCCGTCGAGATGATGAAGTCGGGCATCGTCGACTTCATCGAGAAGCCGGTCGATCCGACCCGTCTGGTCGAGACCGTGAAGGGCGTGCTCGGCGGGATCGGCAAGCTTTCCCTGCAGCGCGAGCAGCGGCTGGCCGCTCTCGGCCGTCTCGAGGCCCTCACCCCCCGGGAGAGGCAGGTGTTCGAAGCTCTCGTCGAAGGCCTCTCGAACAAGGAGATCGCGAGGGAGCTCGCCATCAGCCCCCGCACCGTCGAGATCTTCCGCGCCCGCGTAATGGACAAGATGGCGGCCGACAGCCTGTCTTCGCTGGTCCGCATGGCCCTGAGCCTCGGCGAGGACTGAGCCCCTGGGCCTCCGCGCAACAAGCCGACTTCAGGGCCGCGCGCGCCGCGAGTTGATCACGATCGCGACGATGATGATCATGAACGCGGCCGCTCGCAGCAGGTAGACGGCGCTCTGCTCCTCGCGCGGTATGCTCAGCCAGACGGTGATCAGCGGCACCGCCGCGAGGAGCAGGAACGACGCGCAGAAGGCCAGGAACAGGCCGTTTCCCGTCTTCCGCCAGAACTTGAGGAAGAACAGCGAGGCCACGGCATAGCCCATGATCACCGCGCCGTTCAGAACCGCCAGCGGGCTCATCGGTCGGCCTCCCAGATGAATCCGTAGATGAGCACGCTCACAGCCGCGAACGCCGTGAGCGAGCGGGCCAGCGAGAGGTCGCTGGCCGTGACGATGGTCATGTCGATGACCACGAGCAAGTTGTTCAGGGCCAGCAGGGAGAAGCACCCTGCGCTCCACATCAGGAGCCGCTGGCGGTTGCGCAGCCATGACCGGATCAGCAGCGCGGCGCAGGCCGCGCTGGTGACGAGACAGAGGAGGTAGACGATTGTCGGTCCGCTCGGGATCATGACTTCCAGCCTCCCAGGCGGAACGAATCGGCGAAACCGCTCAGGGCGCCGGACCCCCTCTTGGTGATGATCCCGGTCACGCTGAACGGTCGCTCGGCGTAGGTAAGGGCAAGCCGGTCGACCAGATCCGCCAGAGTGGGCGAAGCCGGCTGGTAGCGCCAGCCGCCCTCCAGTTGCGCGATCAGGCCTGCGCGCTCCAGAGCCGCGAGACAGTCTTCGATCAGCGGACCGCTGGCGCGCAGATCGGCGACCAGCGCCTCGACCGCCCATGATCGCTGCGGCTCCCGGTGCAGCCGCAGCAGCGTCTCCAGCGCCCAGACGGTCGGAAACGCGGCCTCGACGAAGGCGCGCAATTCCGAGTCAGGTGTGTCGAGGCCGTGGCCCGTCACCGCGGCGACCTGCGCAAGGTGAGTGGAGTCATGGGCGCGCAACCTAGTCGGACGCGCCTCGATGGCAACGAAAAATAGGACCGCCGCCGCGCGGAACCGACATCGGGGTAAGGCATTCTGCAGGGTTGAGCCGGGGGAGTGCGTCATCTCGTGATATTCGCAGTCGCGACGTCGTTCCGCCTGCCCGCCGCGCGGCGCGCGGCCGATCATGCATCGTCAGCCGTCCGGAGTGCTCCATGTCCATGCCTGCGCTGAGTCTCGAGTCCGGCCTGGACAAGCGAAGCCTGCTGGCGGCTCTAAGGGCCTTCAGGCGGGGCGACTTCTCCGTGCGCCTGCCCCTCGGCCTTGAAGGGGTCGACGGAGAGTTGGCGGAGGCCTTCAACGACGTCGTCGAGATGAACGACCGCATGAGCCGCGAATTCGGCCGTCTCGCCGAAACCGTCGGCCGTCAGGGTCGGATCACCGCCCGCGCCCGCCTGCCCGGGGCGGCGGGGGCGTGGTCCGACAGCGTCGAGGCGGTCAACGACCTGATCGCCGACATGATGCACCCCACCGCCGAGATGGCGCGCGTGATCGGGGCCGTGGCCAAGGGCGACCTGACCCAGACCATGGAGGTCGACGACGAGGAGCGCCCCCTGCGCGGCGAATTCCTGC
>JANJTI010000013.1 GCA_024711185.1 Brevundimonas sp.
AGGGGCAGGTGCTGACCTCGCCCGATCGGGACGCCGCGGTGGCGCGGCTGGGCCGGGTGCCCGGCGTCGTCTCGGTGACCCCGCTGACCGAGGACCAGAGCCTGGTCCGCGGCGCCGGCCGCACCACGGGCGCCCTCGTGCGCGGCATCGCCCCCGGCGACCTCGACTCCATGGCCTACGTCTACGCCAGCCTCGACGACACGGCGAAGCGGAGCTTCGGCCGGGGCGCATACGGGGGCGACGACCTGATCATCGGCAAGGCCCTGGCCGAGGGCATGGGTCTGCGCGTCGGCGATCCCATCACCCTGTATTCGCCCACCGGCGCGGACAGCGCCTTCGGCAACCTCGGCGGTCTGGAGAAGACCTATCGCGTCGGCGGGGTGTTCAGCTCCGGCGCCGCCGACTTCGACCAGGCCTACATCTTCATGCCGCTCGAGCAGGCCCAGCTGTTCTTCGGCAAGGAGGGCGTCTGGGACGTCATCGAGATCAAGGTGCGCGAACCCGACCGCGTCGGCGACATGCTCCAGCCTCTCCGCACCGCGGCCGGGCCCGCCGCCCTGGTCAGCGACTGGCGCGACCGGCTGGCCGCCTTCTGGGGCGCGCTCAAGGTCGAGCGGGTGGCGATGAGCATCATCCTCGGCCTTGTCGTCGCCATCGCCGCGCTGAACATCATCTCCGGCATCGTCATGCTGGTGAAGAACAAGACCCGCGACATCGCCATCCTCCGCACCGTGGGCGCGAGCCAGGGGTCCATGCTGCGCATCTTCTTCATCGCCGGCGCGACCATCGGCGTGCTCGGCACCCTGACCGGCCTGCTGCTCGGCCTGCTGTTCTGCCTCAACATCGGGGCCATCCAGCACTTCCTCGAGACCCTGCTGGGCGTGCAGCTGTTCAACGCCGACGTTTACATGCTCGATTCCATCCCGGCCGAGGTCGATCCGCTGGACGTCTTCTGGGTCACCGTCTGGTCCTTCTTCATGAGCTGCGTCGCCGGCCTCATCCCGTCGTGGCAGGCCGCGAAGCTCGATCCGGTGGAGGCGCTCCGCTATGAGTGATGCCGCCCCCGTTCTCTCGGTGCGCGGCCTGAGCCGCACCTACGACACCGCGACCGGCGGCCTGACCGTGCTCAGGGGCGTCGACCTCGACGTCATGCCCGGCGAGGTGGTCGGCCTGATCGGCCCTTCGGGATCCGGCAAGTCGTCGCTGCTGCACGCCGCCGGCCTGCTGGAGCATCCGACCTCGGGCGAGGTGCGCATCGACGGCCAGGAGATGGGCCACCTGCCCGACAGCGCCCGCACCCGCGTGCGCCTCGGGGCCATCGGCTTCGTCTACCAGTTCCACCACCTGCTGCCGGAGTTCGACGCCCGCGACAACGTCGCCCTGCCGCTGCGCATCGCCGGCGTCGGCCGCGAGGCCGCCCGCGCGCGCGCCGAGGAGCTGCTTGTCCGTCTCGGCCTCGCCGACCGCCTGACCCATCAGCCGGCCCAGCTGTCGGGCGGCGAGCGCCAGCGCGTCGCCGTGGCCCGCGCGCTGGCCAACCGGCCGCGCCTGCTGCTCGCCGACGAGCCCACCGGCAACCTCGACCCGGCCACCAGCCAGACGGTGTTCGAGGCCCTGCACGACCTCGTCAAATCCACCGGCGTCGCCGCCCTCATCGCCACCCACAACATGGAGCTGGCCGGCCACATGGACCGCGTCTTCGCCCTGAAGGACGGGCATCTGGAAGAGCGTCCGGCGGAGAGCCACGCGTACTGATGCGAGGGGCGACGTTTTCCGGGCTGGTCGCTCTGCTCGTGGCGGGCTGCATGGACCCGAAGGCGCCGGAGACGCTCGCGGGCCAGCGCCTCGAGGTCGGCGACCAGAGGCTGATCGCCTGGCCGGTGACGGCGGTGGATATGTCTGCCTACGGCCTGATCGGCGTAACCTGTGAAACAGGCGAGTTCCCCGTTCAGGCTCTGGAGCCTGATCGCGATCCGGCCATCGCCGGTCGGGAGTTCGCCTTCGCGGCCGCCTTCAACCGGGCGATGGTCGCGAGTCCCTACTACTCGGCCGCTGAATGCCGGGCCTTCACTGCCGAGGGGCAGCCGGCATTGGGCAGGGTGGGTCCGGAGACGACGCAGGTTGAAGCTCCCGGCCCTGGCGACAGCTTCCGCCAGATATTCGGGTTCGAAGCTCCGCAGACTTCGGCAGGGCCGGCGCGTAGACTTGACGAGAACAGGAAGTGAACATAGAACATTCCCGGAACACGCAACCGGGAGAACCGTCATGTCGCGTTGGATGAGGGATCTGCTGTCGCTGGCCTCGTGCGGCGGGGTGGTGTGGGTGATGTGGCAGGCGGCGCTGACCCTGCCCGCGGCCTGAGGACGCCGCCGGCGAGTGCGCTTCGGACGCCGCAAGGTTCACCGGAGAAACCGGAGAGTTGGTGCGCGCAAGCCCGGGAAATGTGCACGGTGTGCACGCGTTTTTTCCTTGAGTGCACTTTCTCCGGCCGCAGCACGGCCTGTCCACAGACGATCCCCGCCTCCGCCGTCCCGCCCCGCGCTTTGCGGTGTCTCCGGCCCCGGGGATGTGAGACTCGGGGCAGGGTAGGGCCGGTGTTCCGGCGATGGATCGAGGCTGCGACGGGCGAGCGATGAACGGTCAGGGCTTCATCCACCTCCGGGTCAGGTCGGCCTATTCGCTGCTGGAAGGGGCGATCAAGGCCGGCAAGGTTCCGCGTCTGGCCGCCGACGCGGGCATGCCCGCCGTGGCCGTCGCCGACCGGGCGAACCTGTTCGGGGCGCTGGAGTTCAGCCAGGCGGCGAAGGAGGCCGGGGTCCAGCCGATCGTCGCCTGCGCCCTGCCGGTGACGGGGATCGGCGGCCGCCCGACCGAGCGGTGGGCCAGATGCCCGACCGTGGTCCTGATCGTCCAGAACGAGGCCGGATGGCTGAACCTTTGCGCCCTGTCCTCGGCGGCCTACCTCGAGGCCGGTCCGATGGACGAGCCCGGCGTGGCCTGGGAGCGGGTGGTTGAAAGGTCGGAGGGCCTGATCCTGCTCTCCGGCGGCCCCGACGGCCCCGTCGACCCGCTGTTCGTCCAGGGCAAGCCGGCGGAGGGTGCGGCGGCGCTCACCGCCATGCGCGCGGCGTTTGCCGACCGCTTCTACGTCGAGCTGCAGCGCCATGGCCTGCCGCAGGGGGCCCAGGCCGAGCGCGGCCTGGTCGAATGGGCCTACGCCAATGACGTCCCGCTGGTCGCCACCAACGACGTCCACTATGCGAAAGCCGCCCAGGCGAAGAGCCACGACGCCCTGCTGTGCATCGCCGACGGCGCCTTCACCGGTCAGGAGGATCGCCGCCGCATCACCGGCGAGCACTGGTTCAAGCCAGCCGCGGCCATGCGCGAGCTGTTCGCCGACCTGCCGGAGGCCTGCGATTCGACCATCGACATCGCCCGCCGTTGCGCCTTCCTGGTCACCACCCGCGCCCCCATCCTGCCGCGCTTCGACACCGGCGCCGGCCGCGACGAACCGGCCGAACTGGAGCATCAGGCGCGCGAGGGGCTGAAGCAGCGCCTGCGCGAGGTGACCCCCGCCGCGCCCGAGGAGGAGTACTGGAAGCGCCTCGAGTGGGAGGTCGGGATCATCGTCCAGATGGGCTTCCCCGGCTACTTCCTGATCGTGTCGGACTTCATCAAATGGGCCAAGGCGCACGGCATTCCGGTCGGGCCAGGCCGCGGCTCGGGGGCCGGCTCGCTGGTCGCCTGGGCCCTGACCATCACCGACCTCGATCCCCTGCGCTTCGGCCTGCTGTTCGAGCGCTTCCTCAACCCCGAGCGGGTGTCGATGCCCGACTTCGACATCGATTTCTGCCAGGAGCGGCGCGAGGAGGTCATCGCCTACGTCCAGGACAAGTACGGCAAGGACCGCGTCGCCCAGATCATCACCTTCGGCACCCTGCAGGCCCGCGCCGTGCTGCGCGACGTGGGCCGCGTGCTGCAGATGCCGCTGGGCCAGGTCGACCGTCTCGCCAAGATGGTGCCGGCCAACCCGGCCAATCCGGTCACCCTCGCCCAGGCCATCGAGCTGGAGCCGCGGCTGAAGGAGGCGCGCGACAGCGAGGCGGCGGTACGCTCCCTGCTCGACACGGCGCTGGAGCTGGAGGGCCTCTACCGCAACGCCTCGACCCACGCCGCCGGCGTGGTCATCGGCGACCGCCCCCTGACCGAGCTGGTGCCGCTCTACCAGGATCCGCGTTCGGACATCCCGGCCACCCAGTTCAACATGAAATGGGTCGAGCCGGCCGGCCTGGTGAAGTTCGACTTCCTCGGCCTCAAGACCCTGACCGTGCTGGACCGGGCCCACGGCTACCTGTCGCGCCGCGGCGCCGCGCCGGTGTGGAACCAGCTGCCGCTGGACGACCCCAGGACCTACGAGCTGATGGCCTCGGGCCAGACCGTCGGGGTGTTCCAGCTGGAATCCCAGGGCATGCGCGACACCCTACGCAAGATGCGCTGCGGCGCGATCGAGGAGATCACCGCCCTGATCTCGCTCTACCGGCCCGGGCCGATGGAGAATATCGACGTCTATATCGACCGCAAATTCGGCCGGGCCGAGGTCGACACCCTGCATCCGTCG
>JANJTI010000021.1 GCA_024711185.1 Brevundimonas sp.
GACGTGGTGGTGGCGACCGAGCTGAAGCCGGGGGCGGAAACCCGCACCGTGCTGGCCCGCGAGGAGATCGGCGCGGACGAGAAGATTCTCGACGCCGGCCCGCTGACGGTCGAGGCGCTGGTCAAGGCCATGGCCCTGTCGCGCACCCTGATCTGGAATGGCCCGCTGGGCGTGTTCGAGGTTCCGCCGTTCGACGCAGCCACCGTCAAGGCGGCCCAGGCGGCGGCCCAGCTGGCCAGGACCGGGGCGATCACCGCCGTGGCCGGCGGCGGCGACACGGTGGCGGCCCTGCACCACGCCGGGGTCGTCGATGACATGACGTTCGTGTCGACCGCGGGCGGCGCCTTCCTCGAATGGATGGAGGGCAAGCCCCTGCCGGGAGTCGAGGCCTTGCGGGCCTGACAGCCCGGGAGACCGTCTGCGACGTGCTGTCGCCCCTGCTGTTAAGATTGCGGTGTGCAGTCGCGGCCTAGGTTCGCGCTTCTTTCGCAGGAGGCGAACATGAAGGGCGTGGTCTTCAACCTGCTGGAGGAAGCGGTCGGCCGGGCTTACGGCCCGGAGACCTGGGACGCCCTGATCGAGGCGTCCGGAGTGTCGGGCGCCTACACCTCGCTCGGCAACTACCCCGACGAGGAGATCGAGGCGCTGGTCGCAGCGGCCATGGCGGCGCTGTCGCTGGATCGCGACGCGATCCTGCGCTGGTTCGGCCAACAGGCCATGCCTGTGCTCGCGGAGCTCTATCCCGAGTTCTTCACGGGTTGCCCGGACGGGCGGACCTTCGTGCAGGGGGTCAACCACATCATCCACGCCGAGGTGCGCAAGCTCTACCCCGGCGCCGCCTGCCCCTACTTCCACCTGCACACCGACGCCTCGGGCGACCTGGTCATGGACTACCTGTCGGCGCGCAACATGTGCGCCCTGGCGCAGGGCTTCGTGGAGGGCGCGGCGGCCTGGTACGGGCAGGAGGTCGCGTTCCGCCACGTCCACTGCACCCAGCGCGGCGATCCGCAGTGCACCTTCGCCATGACATGGTCGCCGCTGCCGGCGCAGGCCGAGGCCGCTTGACCCCCCCGCCATCCGAACCAGCGCCCGAGGAACGGATCGCGCGCCTCGAACGCCGCCTCGCCCGGGAACGGGAGGCGCGACGCGAGGCCGAGCGCATCGCCGAGGAAGGCACCCGCGGCCTGTTCGAGCAGCAGCGCCGCCTCGAGCTCATCCAGGCGGTGGCGGCCGCCGCCAACCACATGGACGATCCGGCCGACGCCTTCCGCTTCGCTGTCGACCGCATCTGCGCCCATGCGGGCTGGCCGACCGGCCATGTCTGGATGTTTCCCGACGACGACCCCGGCGGGCTGCTGATCTCGTCCGGCGTCTGGCATCCGCAGGAGGGCGAAGACTCGCCCTTCCGCGTCCAGACGCGGGCCATGTTCTTCCCGCGCGGGGTCGGCCTGCCCGGCCGGGTGCTGGACGAGGGCCGCGCGATATGGGCCGAGGACGTGACGGTGGAGGCGAACTTCCCGCGCGCGGGCAGCGCGCGCGAGTCCGGCCTGCGCGCCGGCTTCGCCTTCCCGGCCCTGATCGGCGACGAGGTCGCGGCGGTTCTTGAGTTCTTCCAGAGCCGGCCCGCCCCGCCCGACGCGGAATTGCTCGCGACCCTCGACCAGATCGGCGCCGTGCTGGGCCGGGTGGTCGAACGGCACCGGGCGGCCCGCCGGCTGCTCCGTCACAACGAGGACCTGGCGGCGCAGAGAGATGCTGCGGAACAGGCCAATCGCGCCAAGTCCGCCTTTCTCGCCGTGACCAGCCACGAGGTGCGTACGCCCCTGAACGCCGTGCTGGGTCTGGCCGAGGCGCTGAAGCGGGAACCTCTCACCCCGCGTCAGCACGAGCTGAACAACGGAGTGCTGGCTTCGGGCCAGATGCTGCTGCGGCTGTTGAACGCGGTGCTCGACATGTCGCGGATCGAGGCCGATCAGGCCGAGGTCCGGATGGGCGACTTCGATCTCGCCGACAAGTTGGCGTCCATCGTCGGCATCTGGACGCCGCGCGCGGACGAACTGGGCGCCTCGCTGACGCTCGACCTCGGCGGGCTGAGCGTCGACCGCATCCGCTCCGACGAGGGCCGCTTCGAGCAAACCCTGGTCAACCTGGTTTCGAACGCGCTGAAGTTCACTCCGCGCGGCGGAGAGGTGATCGTGCGCGTCCGGACGGAGGACGGAACGGCGCGGGTCGAGGTGATCGACGGCGGTCCCGGCGTCGCCGCCGAGGATCGCGACCGGATCTTCCAGCCCTTCGAGCAAACCGACGCGGGCCGTGAAGCCGGCGGGGCCGGCCTCGGCCTGGCGATCTGTTCCGGCAACGTCCGCCTGCTGGGCGGGCGGATCGGCGCGGACAGGGACGAACTGGGACGGAGCCGGTTCTGGTTCACCTGCCCGTTCGAGGCCGACTCCGAACAAGGCTTGGGCCTGGGGGAGGCGGCGGGGCCCTGGATCATGCCGGGGCTGCGGGTCCTCGCCGCCGAGGACCACCCGGCCAACCGGCGGGTGCTGGAAGTCCTCCTCGCCCCCGGCGAGGTGGACCTGACCTTCGCCGTGGACGGCGCCGAGGCGGTCGCGGCCCTCGAGGCGGACCGGTTCGACCTCGTGCTGATGGACGCCAACATGCCAGTGATGGACGGGATCGAGGCGGTCCGCCGCATTCGCGCGCAGGGCCTGGCCGCCGGCGCCCCGATCCACATGCTCACCGCCAACGCCTTCGCCGACGACGTCGAACGCTACATGGCGGCGGGCGCCGACGGCGTGCTGACCAAGCCGATCCAGATCGAGCAGCTGTTCGCGGTGCTTGCGGGATGCCGGGCCCACGCCAGCGCATCCGCTCGCAGCGCCGCCTGAGGCCGGCCCCGGCTGTAACAATGCGTGACTTCGTCCTGCGTCGGCATTAAAGCAGCGGCCAACGACAAAGCTTTCAGGAGGCACTCATGGATCTGGCGGCGCTCAACGCGGTGGCCGAGGCGATGGTCACGCCCGGCAAGGGCATTCTGGCGGCCGACGAGTCCACCGGCACGATCAAGAAGCGCTTCGACGCCATCGGGGTGGAGAACACCGAGGACAATCGCCGCGACTACCGCGAGTGCCTGTTCCGGGCCGAGCAGACCATGCGCGAGCACATCTCGGGCGTGATCCTGTTCGAGGAAACCCTGTACCAGGACGCGAAGGACGGCACGCCGCTGATCGACCTGATCAAGGCAGCCGGCTCCATCCCCGGCATCAAGGTCGACAAGGGCGCGACCAAGATGGCCGGCTTCCCGGGGGAAACGGTCACCAAGGGCCTCGACGGGCTGTCCAAGCGCGTGCGCGCCCACTACGAGCGGGGCGCGCGCTTCGCCAAGTGGCGCGCCGTGATCGACATCGCCGACGGCATCCCGACCTGGGGCGCGGTCAAGGCCAACGCGCATGCGCTGGCCCGCTACGCCCGCATCTGCCAGCAGGAGCAGGTCGTGCCGATCGTCGAGCCGGAGGTGCTGATGGACGGCGCCCACGACATCGACCGCTGCGACGAGGTCACCCGCTGGACCCTGCAGACGGTGTTCCAGGAGCTCTACGAGCAGCGCGTGGCGCTGGAGGGCATCGTGCTGAAGCCCAACATGGTCATCTCGGGCAAGGGTTCGCGCCGCCAGGCGTCGGTGCAGGAAGTGGCCGAGCGCACCATCGCCGCCCTGAAGGCCACCGTGCCGTCGGCGGTGCCGGGCATCGCCTATCTGTCGGGCGGCCAGACCGACGAGCAGGCCACCGCCCACCTCGACGCCATGAACCGCATCGGCGGCTTCCCGTGGAAGATGACCTTCTCCTACGGCCGCGCCCTGCAGGCGGCGCCGCAGCGGGCCTGGTCAGGCAAGGCCGAGAACGCCGTCGCCTGCCAGGAGGCCTTCCACCACCGCGCCCGCATGAACGGCCTGGCCTCGCTGGGCCAGTGGGAGCAGACGCTGGAAAAGAAGGCGGCCTGATCCGCAAGCGCGGGGAGGCCCTCCGGCTTCCCCGCCCATCGGCGTCAGCGGTAGCGGGACTCCATCCGCCAGCGAACGTCACGCGCGCGCTCCTCGGCGTCGTCCAGTTCGCGCTGCGCGCGCCGCCATTCCCGCTCGGTGTCCTCGCGCTCGCGACGCAGCTCCCGGATGCGGTTGCGGATGGCGTCGCGCTCGGCGTCGCTCAGCCCCTCCGCGCGCAATTCGCGCTGCTTGGCCTCGATCTTGTCGTCGAGCTCCTCCAGCCGGGCCCCGTTGCTGTCGATGCGGCCGCGGGCTTCCGACACGGCCGCGTCGGCGAGGTGGATGACCCTGCCGTCCTCGTAGGCGACGAGGAAGTCCCGCTCCACCCCCGCCGGACAGACTCCGGCGTAGCCGCCCCCCTGCGACCCCACCCGGAATCCGTTCTCGACCGTGCAATAGCGCAGCACCCCGTCGCTCCAGCCCGCCCGATAGGACGCGTCGTCGGGAACCACGCCGTGCCGGCCGCAGGCCTGCGCATGCTCGCCCAGCCGGCTCATGGCGTAGCCGGCGGCGCCGTCGGAGAACCCCTGCCCGCTCCAGTCGCCGGCCAGACACTGCTGCTCGCTCATGGTCGCGCAACTGCCCAGGCCGACGGCCAGTCCCGCGAGCGCGGCTGCGCACAGGACATTTCGCATGGGCCCCTCCCCCGAAAGACCGTTAACCTTTGCCTGAAGCTTGACCGTTGGGGAAGCTCCCGCGTTGACCGGATCAGCGGCGGTCATGCAAGACAGGCGGCCGCCCCAGGGCGACGGAGCTGGCTGTGTCCGACGAACCCCTGATCACCGAAGACGACGAGCCAACCGTGCTGGAGGTCCGCATCGAGGCCGCTGGCGGGCGGCTGGACAAGACCCTGGCGGACGCCCTGCCGGAGCTGTCGCGCGCGCGTCTCCAGGCTCTGATCGCCGCCGGCGCGGTGAGCCGCGACGGAGCCCCCTTATCCGCCGGCTCCGCAAAGGCGGCGCCGGGTCTCTACGCCGTCGTCCTGCCTCCGGTCATGCCCGCGGACCCCCGGCCGGAAGCGATCCCGCTGGATGTCCTGTTCGAGGACGACGATCTGATCGTCGTCGACAAGCCGGCGGGCATGGCGGCGCACCCCGGCCCGGGATGCGAGACCGGCACCCTGGTCAACGCCCTGCTGCACCACTGCGGCGACAGCCTGTCCGGCATCGGCGGCGTCGCCCGTCCGGGCATCGTGCACCGGCTGGACAAGGACACCTCCGGCGTGATGGTCGCCGCCAAGTCCGACCGCGCCCACACAGGCCTGTCGGCCCTGTTCGCCGCCCACGACATCGAGCGCACCTACGTCGCGCTGACCCGGGGCGCCCCGTCGCCGGCGCGGGGGCGCATCGAGACCCTGATCGGGCGCTCGTCCTCGGACCGCAAGAAAATGGCGGTGCTGCGCTCCGGCGGACGCAATGCGATCACCGACTATGTGGTGGAGGCGGTCTACGGCGCGCCGTCCAAACCCGGGAACGCGCCGATGGCGGCGCGGGTGGCCTGCACCCTGCACACCGGCCGGACCCATCAGATCCGGGTGCACCTCGCCTCGAAGGGCGCGCCGATCCTTGGCGATCCTGTCTACGGGTCAGGCAGCCCGGCGGCGCCGGTGCGCGCCGCCATCGCCGCCGCGGGACTGCAGCGACAGGCCCTGCACGCGACGGTTCTGGGTTTCGTCCATCCGGTCACGGGCGAGGCGCTGAGGTTCCAGACCGCCCCGCCGGCGGACATGCGCGCTCTGGACGAGACGTTGTCGGATCTGTGAGGGGCCTCAGTGCGTCTTGATTAAAGACTGACTATGGGATATATGGAGCCACATTCGGTGCAGTGGCGCCGGGGCAACGGTCACGCTTTGCTGTGACCATCCGCCTCTGACGAAGGCGGAAACCCGATCCTATCTCACCGGTTGAGGGGCGAGACGCCGGCGCACGACGCGTGGCCGACGCCGCAGGGCCCGCTCGTTTCTTTTGGTCGGAGGGACCACATGGCTGCTACCAGATCGCTCGCGATGATGTCGCCTGAACAGGGACTGTCGCGATACCTGACGGAAATCCGCAAGTTTCCGATGCTGAGCAAGGACGAGGAGTTCATGCTCGCCAAGCGCTGGTCGGAGCACCAGGACCCGGAGGCGGCGCATCGCCTCGTGACCTCGCACCTGCGTCTCGTGGCCAAGATCGCCATGGGCTATCGCGGCTACGGCCTGCCGATCGGCGAGGTGATCTCCGAAGGCAACGTCGGCCTGATGCAGGCGGTCAAGAAGTTCGACCCGGACAAGGGCTTCCGCCTGGCGACCTACGCCATGTGGTGGATCCGCGCCTCGATCCAGGAATATATCCTGCGCAGCTGGTCGCTGGTGAAGATGGGCACCACCGCCGCGCAGAAGAAGCTGTTCTTCAACCTGCGCAAGGCCAAGAGCCAGATTTCGGCCTTCGAGGAAGGCGACCTGCATCCGGAGCATGTGGAGTCGATCGCCACCAAGCTGGGCGTGACGCACCAGGACGTCATCGACATGAACCGACGGCTGGGTGGCGACGCGTCCCTGAACGCGCCGCTGCGCGCCGACGGGGAAAGCGAGTGGCAGGACTGGCTGGCCGACGACACCGCGGTGTCGCAGGAGACCCAGCTGGCC
>JANJTI010000271.1 GCA_024711185.1 Brevundimonas sp.
CGCCCCGGTCGAAGACGACCGAGATCGCGCCCTCCGCGAGCGCCAGGCGAGCGGGGGAGGGGGCGCGGGTCGAGCGCACGCGAGCGAGCACCGGCGCGCCCTCGGCGGCGGCGGCCTCGAGGGATGGCTGGTCGCCCAGCCAGTTGGTTTCCTCCAGCGTCAGCGACGCCGTAAGAAGGGCCTCGCGCGGTCCCACGATGACGTGGCGTTTGGCCGGATCCAGCTTCGTCACGAACAGCGGTTCGCCCACGGCGACGTTGAGCCCGCGGCGCTGGCCGATGGTGTAGTCTGTGATCCCGCCGTGCCGACCGAGCACGCGACCGTCCGTGTGCACGATTTCTCCGGCCTGACGGCCCTCCGGGCGCAGGCGGTCGATCAGGGTGCGGTAGTCGCCATTGGGAACGAAGCAGATGTCCTGGCTGTCCGGCTTGGCGGCGATGCGCAGGCCCAGGTCGAGGGCGACGCCGCGCACCTGGGGCTTTTCCAGATCCGCGAGCGGGAAGCGCAGGTAGTCCAGCTGTTCCGCCGTGGTGGCGAACAGGAAGTAGGACTGGTCGCGCGAGTGGTCGATCGCCTTGCGCAGCTGCACGCGGCCGTCGGACGCGACGGCGCGGCGCACGTAGTGGCCGGTGGCCATGGCCTCGGCCCCGAGATCGCGGGCGACGTCGAGCAGGTCGCGGAACTTGACGGTCTGGTTGCAGCGGATGCACGGCACCGGCGTCTCGCCGCGCAGGTAACTGTCGGCGAACTGGTCGATGACGGCGTCGCGGAAGCGGCTTTCGTAGTCCAGCACATAATGCGGGATGCCGATGGTCTCGGCCGCCAGTCGGGCGTCGTGAATGTCCTGGCCGGCGCAGCAGGCGCCCTTCTTCTTCAGCGCCTGGCCGTGGTCGTAGAGCTGCAGCGTGACGCCGACGACCTCGTAGCCGGCCTTGTGGAGCAGGGCGGCGACGACGGTGGAGTCCACGCCCCCTGACATGGCCGCGACGATCCGCGTTCCCACCGGCAGCCCCACCGCGGCGCGCGCGGCGGCGATCGCCGCATCGGTGTCGGCGGGCGCGATGGACGGAACCGGGCAGATGTCCTCGGCGAGGGTCATGGCGCGCTATCTAGGAGCAAAGCCGCGCGATTTCGAGGCGTGCCGGAAACGATGACGGCCGCCCCTTGGGGGAGCGGCCGTCGCGCGTCGGTCGGGGAGGGACCTTATCCGCGGTAATGCTGGATGCGGGTGGTGCGCAGACCCTGCATGCCCCATTTGTCGATCGCCTTCTGCCAGGCGATGAATTCCTCGGCGGTGAGGCGGTAGCGCTCGAGCGCATCCTCGAGGCTGATCAGGCCGCCCCGGACCGCGGCGACGACCTCGGCCTTGCGGCGGATCACCCAGCGATCGGTGTTGACCGGGGGCAGATCGCGCAGGGTGAGGGGCGTGCCGGTCGGACCGACCACATACTGTTCGCCTCGACTGTTGAGACGTCGCTCTTGCAACATGGGCTTATGCCTCATTCACCACCACCATCGAGACTTGACGGTAGCGAGGTCGCGCTAAAGGCCGTTTAAGCGTCGTGGTGAAGGAAAGGCTAATGCCGCCCCTGTCGACCCGGCCGCTGCTCGCTGCGGAGATCATCGGTCCTGACCGCCTTTCGACCGGCTATCAGCGCTTGATGCTGATCAGCTCGGCCAGCATCTCGTCGGCCGTGGTGATGATCTTCGACGAGGCCGAGTAGGCGCGCTGGGTGGTGATAAGCCCGGTGAATTCCGCCGACAGGTCCACCGTCGAGGCCTCCAGCTGCGAGGCGCCGATAAGGCCGGCGCCGCCGGAGCCCGCCGCCTTCAGGTTGAAGGTGCCGGACCCCTGGCTGACACGGAAGGCGTTGCCGGAAACCTCGGACAGGGCGTCGGCGCTGGGGAAGGTCGCCAGGGCCACCTGCGCGATGCGGCGGGTCACGCCGTTGTCGAAGATGGCGGTGACGAAGCCCTTCTCGTCGATCTTCACCTCCGACAGGTTGCCGAAGGCCGTCCCGTTGGTGAGCGTGGCCTGCACCACCGAGGCGCTGTCGTACTGCGACAGGCCGCCCGCGGCGGCGGTGAGGTCGAAGGTGATGGTCTGGTCGTCGATGCCGAGCTGGTTGCCCCACATGAACTCGCCGGCGCCGAGCGCGGCGGGGTCGGTGTCGGAAGCGCGGAAGGAGAGGGTGGCGGCCGCCGGGTCGGAGAAGAGGGCCACGCCCGGGGCCATGGCGGCCATGGCGTCGACATCCAGCCGGCCGTCCTGGGTGAAGGCGACGAGGCCCGACTTGAGAATCCCGTCGGTTCCGAGGCTGGCGTGGGTGGTCACGTCGCCCGCCGGGATGGCGCGAAGCTCGGCGTACCACTGGTTGGGGACCGTGCTCTTCAGGAAGGACACGGCGAGCGTGCGCTGGCCGCCCTTCGAGTCCGAAACCGGAATGGTGACTTCGAAGTCGGGCTTCACCCCGTTCCCGGTCTCGGGGTCCCACATGGCCATGGAGTTGGTCATGACGTCGTAGGCGCCGGCGGCGGCCGGATCGAGCGGGTCGGCATCCCGGGCGGCCCGCGCAACGGCTTCGGCCGAGGGTTCCTGGCTGGAGCGCAGGTTGGCGTTCAGTTGGACGCGGGTGGTCGGCTCGGCTGCGCCGCCGACCGATCCGACGTTGATGGTGCGCAGGCGGTTCAGGTCCGACGGGTCGGTGGTGATGTCGCCGTTGGCGTCGACCGGCCAGCCCTGCAGATAGAGGCCGGCGGTGTTCTTGAGGTAGCCCAGGTTGTCGACGCGGAAGGCGCCGGCGCGGGTGAACAGGCGCGAGTCGGCCGGCGTCAGGTTCTCGGACTTCTCGGTGACCACGAAGAAGCCCTGGCCGGCGATGCCCAGGTCGGTCGAGGAGGTGGTGCGCTGGAGCTGGCCGTTCTGGCTGGTGAAATGGCGCGCGGCGGCGAGGACGCCCCCGGCCGAGTAGCCGGCGCCGGCGCTCTGGGCGTTGACCACGGTCTGGAACTCGGCGGCGGAGCGCTTGTAGCCGACGGTGTTCACGTTGGCGATGTTCTGCGAGATCGCCGCGAGGGCGGCGGAGTTGGCGGTCAGGCCGGACACGCCGGCCAGAAGGGCGCTGTTGATGCTCATGGCGCGGGCTCCTCAGGAAAACAGTTTGGAAGGGTTGAGAGCGGAGGCGACCGAGGCCAGCAGACCCGGGTCGTCCTCGTTGGAGGGGGCGGAGGCGGTGCGGGCTTCCTCCAGGGCGATCAGGCTGGACATCGGGAGCACCGAGGCGCCGACCGTCAGGAAGATCTCGCCGTCGTACATTTCGACCCCGGTGACCCGGCCGCGGGTGAGCACCTGGGCGTCGAGGCTGTCGCCGGCGGCGTTCCGGGCCACGACCTTCAGGGTGTAGACCTGATCCTCCTGGGCGTCGCCGCCCGTGGTGGTGCGGCCGTCCCAGACGAAGTCGTGCACGCCGGTGGTCTTGTGCGGGGCCTCGCCCTGCCACACGACCTTGCCAGATCCGTCGAGCACCTGGAGGGTGGCGGAGGCGGCGTTGCCGGCGAGCTCATAGCTCCATTTCGCCTGACCATCCTTGAAGCGCGTCGCCGACCAGGCGGCCGTGGCGTCCTTGCCTATGTAGTCGGCGGCGGCGCCCAGACCGCCGCCCGACTGGGCGGCCAGCATGCTCTTGAGCAGCTGGTTGGTGAGCAGTTGCTGCTCGACCCCGGCCATCTGGGTCAGCTGGGCGGTGAACTGGTTGGAGTCGACCGGCGAGAGCGGATCCTGGTTCTTCAGCTGGGCGGTGAGAAGGCTGAGGAAGGTCTCGAAATTCGAGGCCAGCATGGTCTGTCCGGCATTGATCCGGCCGGTTGCGTTATTGGCGGCGGCGACGGCGTCGACCATGCGATCAGACCTTCAGATCCACGCCCGCGGGCGTGAGGGAGAGAGACGTCCAGCGGGCGACCGGAACGGAGTCGGCCTGGGCGTGAAGGCGGCCGGCGGCGGAGAAGGCGCGGCCGGAGCCCTGGCGCGCGTCGTCCCCGCGATCGAAGGCGCTGGAGCCGCTGTCGCGCTCGGCGAACTCGAAGGCGTCATCCGCGAGGTGGAAGCCGGCCTGCTCCAGCTGGCGCCGCAGCTCGTCGGCGCGACCGCGCAGATCGGCGGCGGCGGCCGGGTTGTCGAAGGCGAGGCGGGCGGCGAGGCGGCCGTCGGCGTCGATGTCGAGTTTCACGTCCACCCGGCCGAGTTCTTCCGGCAGCAAGGCCATCTCGAACCGCGTCGACCGGCTGTCGAGCTTGCGCAGAATCTGGGCGGCGATCTGGGCCGTGGCCTCCACTGCGACGCGGGACACGAGCGGCGTTGGGGACGAGGCCTCGCGAAGGGCGGCGGGGCTTTCCGGAGCGGAGCCGGCATCGTTTCCGCCGCCGGGGACGGACTGCCCCTCATCGCCTGCCGCGGCGGCTGCAGGGAGGTGCGGCGACGCCTCTGCCGGTCCATCCGGACGGCGCGCGGGCGCGGGTGGGGCGTCGGTCGACTGTCGGACGGGCGCGGGAGTCGGGTCGCCAGTCGGGCGCTCGGCGGCGCGGAGGTCCGACCCGTCGGATGCGGCGGATCCGTTGGCGGCGCTTCGCGAGGACGCGGCGTTGCCCTCCACGGGGCGCAGGGGCGTGAGAGGGGGTGGCGGGGCGACGACGGCGGGGGTCGGAAGAGCGGCCGCGGCGGGGGCGGCGGCGGGGGTCGGGATGCGGGCCACGTCGGCGGCGGCAGCGGCCGGCGTGGGGGCGGGTGGGAGCGCCGCCTCTCCGTCAGGCGTGGGGGCCGAGACCGTCAGCGCGGCGGAGACGGGCTGCGGCCGGGGCGGTGTCGCGGGCTGCGCGGGCGCCTCGACCGCCGGGGAAGCCGCCTTCGGGGCAGGATCCGGCGCGAGGGGAGCTTCCGCCGGGGCCGTCGCCGGCCCGGACGCCATAGCGGCGACCGGCGCTTTCCCAAGGGCGGCGGCGTCAGCAACGGGGATAGGCTGGCTTCCGGCTTCTCCGGCCCGGGCCCCGGGGGCGGCCGGGACGGCGTCAGCCGGGGCGGTGAGGGCGGCGTCGGTCTGCTCTTCAGCCGTCGCCGCGGCGTCCGTCTGCGGGAGCGGCGTCATGAGAAGCGCGGACGCGGCGGGCGCGACCGGGGACGGCGCGGGCGCCGGGCGCCCGAAGGCCGCCGTTTCGGGCGGTATGGATTCGTCGGATTCGGCGACCGGAGCCGTCGCCGTCTTGCCGCCGTCCGTCGCGTCGCCGGCGATTCCCGCCAGCAACGCCTCGAACTCGCCCGCGACGTCGTTCGCCGACCCCTGCGGGGCCGCCGGGAGCTCGGGCGCGATCATCGAAAGCAGGATGTGGGCGGACATGGGCTCGACAGACGGTCGCGGTCGGCGACGGGGGACGTGGCGCCTGCTGCGCCGATCATTCAGGGGCGTCGGCGCAAGTCGCGGGCCACTCCCGCTCAAGGGGGCAAGTTATTGAGTGGTCGGATATTTTTCGCGCTGGATTGCCCGTGAGGCCTTGCCGTCGGCGGTCGAAACTTGCCGTGCACCGTCGATTCTTGCCCGGCGCCGGGCTCCGCACAGCGGTTGGCCCGGCGCTTGCGCACGTCCCTGGTCATGACGCAGGCGCTAGACGCGATGTCGCGAAGAATCAGTGACTTGAGCGGCACGCTCTCCGCCGCCGCCGGGCAAAAAGCGCGCGGAGGGTGGCAGGGCTTGCCGGGCGCCGTGACCACGGGAGACTGCGAATGTCGCTGAACGCGATCATGAACACCGCGACCTCGGGGCTGACGACGGCCCAGACGCAGCTGCGCGTCGTCTCGGACAACGTCTCGAACGTCAACACCCCCGGCTATGTCCGGAAGATCGCGGAACAGCGGACGCTCGTCAGCCAGGGACTGGGTTCCGGCGTCGAGGTGGCCCGAATCCGCCTCGCCACCGATCGCTTCCTGCAGGCCGCCAGCCTCAACGCCGGCGCCGAGGCTTCGCGACAGGGCGTGCGCCACGAACTGTACGACCGCATCCAGTCGCTGTTCGGGGATCCTGGCGCCGACAGCGGCTTCTTCTCGCAGGTCGACAAGGTGTTCGCGGCCTTCGCGGCCAGCGCCGAAGACCCCGCCTCGTCGCCCCGGCGGCAGGACGCCCTGTTCAGAACCCAGGCGGTGTTCGACGAGGCGACACGCATCGCGCGCCAGATCCAGGCGGTGCGCGAGGATGCCGACGGCCGCCTCCAGAGCGCTGTCGAAAAGGCGAACAGCCTGCTCGGACAGATCGAAAGCCTCAATGTCGAGATCGCGCGGGCGACGGTGGTCAACGGCGACGCCTCGGGGGCCGAGACGGCCCAGTCCGCCCTGATCGGGCAGCTGGCCGAGCTGATGGACATCCGGGTGACCGCCCGCGCGGTCGGCGGGGTCTCGATCCGCACCGGCGCCGGGGCGCTGCTGGCCGGCGAGGGCGCGGCGGTGCTCTCCTACAATCGCGCCGGCACCGTCACCGGCGAGACCGCCTTCAACGAGATCTGGATCACCGAGCCCGGCGGCCAGAAGCGGTCGCTGCTCGACAGCATCGTTTCCGGCGAGATCAAGGGGCTGGTCGAACTGCGGGACATCGAGGGGCCGGCGGCGGCCGAACGGCTGGCCGAATTGGTCAGCCACATGGCCGACGA
>JANJTI010000086.1 GCA_024711185.1 Brevundimonas sp.
TTCTTCCACGGCTTTGTGGTGCGCAAGGCCGGTCAGGTCGCCGGCTATGTCGATCGTTGTCCGCATCAGGGTTTCCCGCTGGCGCTCGAGCTGGACCAGTATCTGATTCCCGACGGGTCGCTGATCCTGTGCGGCTGGCACGGGGCGGTGTTCGAGCCGCTGACGGGCGAATGCACCGGCGGCCCCTGCGCCGGAGGCCGCCTGACGCCGTGGCCGGTCGAGACCCGGGACGGAATGATCCGCACCGCCTGAGCCTCAGTCCGGCGCCCGGAACAGGTACAGGCCGAAGCCGATGAAGGGCCGGCCGAAGCCGAACACCGCACGAATGCGGTCCGCGCTCAGCTGGATGCCGGCGGCCTCCGGCGCCTCGCGGTTGGCCTCCAGCCAGGCCCGCACCGCCCTGTCGGCGTTCGCGGCGAAGTCGTCGATGACGGGCTGTGGCGAAAGTTCGCTCCACCGAAGCTCCAGTCCCGCCGCCGCGGCCGCCGCCTTCCAGCCTGGGTCGTCCGCGAACAGGTTGGTCAGGTCGGTGATCCGGCGCAGCGGATCGGGCGGTTCTGCAGTCCACGTCAGATCGCCCCAGAGCAGCCAGCCGCCCGGCGGCAGTCGCTGACGCAGGAAGGCCAGGGCGCGCTCCGGCGTCGGCGTTGTCTCGCCGGTGACGTCGGTCGTCCCCAGGGCCACGATCAGCTGCGGCGGCTCCATCGCCGCCAGCGCCCCGGCGACTGTCCCCTCGACGATCTCGACCTCGGCGCCGGCGGCGGCCACGTTGGCCCGCGCCTGGGCCGCCATGTCGGGGTCGCGCTCGATGGCCGTGACGGCGAAGCCGAATCGCCGCGCCAGCCGGATGGCGAGCGCCGCCGTCCCGGCGCCGGCGTCGACCACCGGCGCGCCCGCCGCCAGTCCGGTCTCGCGGACTGCGGCCTCGACCCGTGCGGGCTCTACCGGATTGCAGACCTCGAGCCCGCGATAGGCGATCTGGTTGTAGCTGAGCATGCGCGCCTCCGCGTGAGAATGCGCCGCCCGACGCGACGGAGGAAGCGACAGCCTGCCGCCTTCGAGCGCGCCCGCGAGGAAATACTTTACAACGCAAAGTACTTGTGAAAGTGTGGGCTCATGCGACGGCGGCAGTCGCCCGCACGAGGAGGAGCAGGACCATGAACGCCAACACCGAAGATCCGGCCGCCGACATCGCATGGATGCGTCGCCTCGCCGAAGAGGGGCGCGACGCGCCCTTGCTGAACGGGCCCGTCATGGTGGCCGCCGGCCTGATCTTCGGCGTCGCCAACGCCCTGCAATGGGCGATCCAGGCCGGCGTGGCCCCTGTCGAGCCGGAGGTTCAGCTCTGGCTCTGGCTGGCCGCGAGCGCCGTCTTCGCGGTCGCGCTGTTCCTCCTCATCCGACGGGCCAGCCGCAAGCCCGGCTTCGGCTCGCATGGCAACAAGGCGGTGGGGGCGGCATGGTCCGGGATAGGCTTCGGCATTTTCGTGATGTGGCTGAGCCTGATGGCCGTCGGCTTCCGATCCGGCGACTGGACCATGATGTGGGCGATGCCCAGCGTGGTCGCGACGGCCTACGGTTCCGCCTGGATCGTCTCCGGCGCCATGGCGGGGCGTCGCTGGATGACCCTGATCGGGCTGCTGGCCTACGCGGGCGCGGTCGTCTTCGGCGCCCTGGTCGGGGATCCTGTCATCTATCTGGCCTTCACCGCCTTCATGGTCCTGACGGCGCTCCTCCCCGGGCTGGCGCTGATGCGCCAGGAACCGGCGGAGGCCTGAGCGGTGGCCGACGACTTCGACATTTCCCGCATCGACGATGTCATCCACGGAAGGATCCGTCTCGGCATCATGGCCTTCCTTTCCGGGGTCGAGAGCGCGAACTTCAACGAGATCAAGTTGCGGCTGCAGACCACCGACGGAAACCTGTCAGTCCATCTGAGGAAGCTCGAGAAGGCCGGGCTCGTCGCCGTGTCGAAGCGTTTCGAGGGCCGCAAACCCCTGACGGAGGCGAGGATGACGCCGGCCGGGCGGAAGGCCTTCGTCGCCTACCTGGACGCCATGCAGGGGTTGATCAGGAAAGGCTGAAACGCAGATGACGGCCGGCCGGCGAGGGTCTAGACCGCCGTCATGACCGGCCGCATCCATCGCTTCGAGGCGCTCGAGAACTTCCGCGACTACGGTGACTACGGAACCGCCGCCGGCCGCCGGCTCGCCCGCGGCCGGTTGTTCCGTTCGGCGCACCAGGCGCGGGTCAGCGAAGCCGACCTGGAGCGTCTGGCCGGACTCGGGATCGCGACCGTGGTCGACCTTCGCCGGCCCGGCGAGCGCCGCGAGCAGCCGTCGCGCCGGCCGCGGGGCTGGGCCGGCCAGGTGATCGAAAGCGCTCACGACGACGAGGGCGACGCGCCGCACATCACCTTTCTCAAGACCTCGGACCTGACCGTCGAGTCGGCGCGGGGATTCATGTCGAGGGTCTACCGGCAACTGCCCTTTGAGCCGCCGCACCTCGACGTGTTCGCCCGCTATTTCCGCGCCCTGGCGGATTCAGAAGGTGCGGTGCTCATCCACTGCGCCGCCGGCAAGGACCGCACCGGGCTGCTGGCGGCCCTCACTCACCATCTCCTCGGGGTGCACCGCGACGACATGGTCGAGGATTATCTGCTGACCAACAGCGCGGTCGACCTCGCCGCCCGCGCGCCCGCCATCGCCCGCCAGCTGGAAGCGTTCACCGGCCGCCCCGCGAGCCACGAGGCGGTGGTCGCCTTCCTCGGGGTCGAGGCCGCCTGGCTGGAGACGGCGCTGGCCGCGATCGCCGAGGCCTACGGTTCCGTCGAGGCCTATCTGACGCAGGCGCTCGGCGTGGACGCGGGTCTGCGGGACCGCATAGGCCAGCGGCTCTCGTCGTGAGCCTCGCCGCCGTCGAGCGCCGCACCCTTCCTTGGGGCGATCCGCTATCGGTCGCGCAAGGTCTGAAGGACAGGTCGGGCGCGCTGGCCTTGCTATCCGACGGCGGCCCGCTCGGCCGCAGATCCTTCGTCGCCGCCGAGCCTGACCGGATCTGGCTCGGCGACCTCGCCGGCGGGCTGCGCCTGCTCCGCGAGGCGGACTGGGGTCGCCAGACGGTGGGGCTCATCGCCTACGACGCCGGGGCGCGCCCGGCCACGGGCGGGCGTCCCGAGGTGTGGCCTGACCTCATGCTGGCGCGCTATCCGGCGATGCTGGCCTTCGATCACGCAAGCAGAAGCGTGGTCGCGATCGGACGCGGCTCCGGACCAGCGGCCGCGGCCGCCGCGGCGGACCGGGCGGAGGGGTGGCTCGGCGAGGCCGCCAGCCCGGCCGCGCCGCCGCCGCCGGCCGCCGCCTTCGAACCCGAGGCCCCTGCGGAAGACTACCTCGCCGCCGTCGCCGACGTGGTCCAGCGCATCGCCGCCGGCGAGCTGTTCCAGGCCAATGTCGCGCGCGCCTGGCGCGGCCGGCTGCGCGAGGGGGCCGAGCCCTTCGACGTCTTGCTCCGGCTGGCCGGACGCGCCTCCGCCTACGGGGCGTACTGGCGTCCGGGCGATCGCGCCGTCGTCTCCAACTCGCCCGAGCTGTTCCTGACCTTCGATCCGGCGACGGCCCGCATCGAGACACGTCCGATCAAGGGCACCCGGCCCCGGGATTCCGATCCCGCCCGCGACGCCGCCCTCGCGGCGGACCTGGCCGGCAGCGCCAAGGATCGGGCGGAGAACCTGATGATCGTCGATCTGATGCGAAACGATCTGTCGCAGGTCGCGGCTCCCGGGACCGTGCGGGTCGAACGTCTGTTCGAGGTCGAGCGCCTGCCCACGGTCCATCACCTCGTCTCGACCGTGTCCGCCGCGGCCCGTCCGGAAGTCGGCCCCCCCGACCTGCTGCAGGCGGCCTTCCCGCCCGGTTCGATCACCGGCGCGCCCAAGCACCAGGCGATGAAGGTCATAGCGTCGCACGAGCCGCCCCGCGGCCCCTGGTGCGGGAGCCTGTTCCATCTGGACGAGGGCCGGCTGACGGCGTCCGTGCTGATCCGCACCGCCGCCTTCGAGCGCCATGCGGACGGGTGGCGGTTCCGGACCCTGGCCGGGGCCGGAATCGTCGCCGACAGCGATCCGGCGGCCGAATTCGCCGAAACGGAGGCCAAGATCCGCGCCCTGCGCGAGGCGCTCGTCGGCCCCTAGCAGCTGGCGCAGGTCGTCTGCACCGATGTGCGCGGGCGCAGGTAGTAGCTGTGCGAAAACTGGGTCACGGCCGGCATCAGATAGTCCGCCGGGGAGTCGTAGTCGTAGGTCGCTTCGGACATGATCACGCTCTCGCCGTCGGTGATCAGGTCCGCGGGCAGGCTCACGGTCGAGCCGACGGTTCGCGGGGTCATCCCGTCGCCCCGGCTCCACACCACCCGCGCCACACCGTTCGTCTGCATGATGCTGCTGACGCGCTGCTGGAGCGGCGCGACCGGAAACGGTTTCATGATCAGCCCGCCGATGTCGAAGATGTCGTCCACGGCCGCGGCCGTGACCGTCTCTTCCTGCGCCACCAGATCCGCGACCATGGCTGAGGCGTGGCCCATGCGCTTCTGCGCCATGTAGCCCTGACAGAACTCGGAAAGGCCCAGATAGAAGGCGATCAGCACCGGCGCGAGCATGGCGAACTCGACGGCCGAGATGCCGCGCTCGTCGCGAAGCAGCCGTCTGAGCAGCGAGGGCCTCATGCCGGCTCGTTCCGGAAGGCGGTGGTGGCGGTCAGGCGCACGGTGCCGTCGTCGAGTCGGGACAGCCCTTGGGCCATGAAGGTGGTCAGAAGCGGCTGGCGGTACCAGACCCGCACCAGGATCAGATCGCCGGGATTGCCGTTCGCATAGGTCAGCGCCGCGTCGTCGAACGTTCCGCCCGCCATCGGGTCGGGCGGGGCGACGTTGAACTGCGGAATGACGCGGACGTCCACGCTTGCGCGGGTCGGGCAGTCGCCGCTGAAGATGCTCATGCGGCGGCAGACCTCCGTCTTGAACTGCTCGGCCGTCATGTTCTGGGCGCTGGCCTGGCCGGTGCGGATCAGGCGGCCGGATTCGATCGCCGCGTTCTCCAGGATCGAGTCGGTCACGAAGACCAGGCCCAGCTCCAGGATGGCGAACATCATCAGGCAGAAGGGCAGGGCGACCATGCCGAACTCGACGGCGGTCGAGCCCTCCTCCGCCCTCATCAGGCCGCGGCGGCGACTCCCTGTGATCCTGCCCCCGAACTTCAAGGGACCTGCCTCAGGGGGTCGGGCCGTCGGCGGGCGCGGGCCCGCTGGAGCCGCGCAGGGAGGGCGAGCAGGAGCTGGCGCAGGCCATCTCGGTGGCCTG
>JANJTI010000099.1 GCA_024711185.1 Brevundimonas sp.
CTGCTCCTGGGCGGCTGGTCCGTGGTCTTGTTTTTGGGTGTGGTGGGCTGGGGTGGCTTGGTCTCGCTGCTGTTGGGGGGCGTCTTTGTGGTGGGGGGGGGCTTGGGGTTTGGGGGGGGGTGGGCGGCCCGCGTGGGCCAGCCGGGCGTAGAGGCCGCCCTTGCGGACCAGCGCGGCGTGCGAGCCCTCTTCGACCACCTGGCCGGCTTCAAGCACGTAGATGCGGTCGGCGTTGCGGACGGTGGACAGGCGGTGCGCGATCATCAGGGTGGCGCGGCCGGCCATCAGCCGTTCAAGCGCAGCCTGGACGGCGGCCTCGCTCTCCGTGTCGAGGGCCGAGGTGGCCTCGTCGAGCAGCAGTATGGGAGCGTCCTTGAGGAAGGCGCGGGCGATGGCGATGCGCTGGCGCTGGCCGCCGGACAGGCGCAGGCCGGCCTCGCCGGCGCGGGTGGCGTAGCCCTCGGGCAGGGCGGCGATGAAGTCGTGGGCGGCGGCGGCGGCGGCGGCGGCTTCGATCTCGGCCTGTGAGGCGCCGGGGCGCCCGTAGGCGATGTTGGCGGCGAGGGTGTCGTCGAAAAGAAAGGGCTCCTGGGTGACCAGGGCGATGCGGTCGCGGAGGTCGTGCAGCTTCAGCGTACGGATGTCCTGGCCGTTGACGGTCACGGCCCCCGCGGTCACGTCGTAGAAGCGCGGCAGCAGGCTGAGCAGGGTCGACTTGCCGCCGCCGGAGGGGCCGACGAGGGCCACCGTCTCGCCGGGCGCGACGGTCAGGGAGACGTCGGACAGGGTCGGGGCGACGTTCTCCGAAGCGGGGGCGTAGGCGAAGGCGACCTTCTCGAAGGCGACGGTCAGCGGGCCCGGCGGCAGCGGGCGGGCGTCGGGGGCCTCGCGAATCTCGGGCTGGATGTCGAGAGCCTCGAACTACCGCCGCGCCGCCGTCAGACCCTCGGACATCACCGTCTGCAGATTGGTCACCTGGCGCAGCGATTGGCCGGCCGCCATCAGCAGCCCGATGTAGGCGGCGAAGGCCCCCACGCTCATCTCCCCTTGCCGGGCCTGCCAGCCGGCGTAGGCCATGACCGCGGCGACCACGATCATGGCCACGAGGTTGGAGAAGGGGCCGGCGAAGGCGCGGCTGTCGGCGGACTTGATCACGTGGCGCTGGCGGCGGGCGACGACTTCGCCGACGCGGGCCTCCTCCGCCGCCTCGCGGTTCTCGATCTTGATCAGGCGGACGCCGTCGAGGTTCTCCATCAGGGCGGTGGAGAGGTTGGAGGTCTCGACCATGGCCCCGGTGGTGGCCTTGCGCATGCGCTTGCCGAAGCGGCGCATCACCCAGGAGATCACCGGCGCGCCCGTCAGGACGATCAGGGTCAGCCGCCAGTCGGTCCACGCCATGTAGCCGAGCACGGCGATCAGGGTCAGGGCGTGCTGGGTGTAGTTGACCACGCCGTTGGTGAAAGCCTCGCGCACCAGATTGGCGTCGAACAGCACGCTGGAGACGAAGCCGCCGGAGTGCTGGCTGCGCAGCCGGGCGAGGTCGGCGCGGATCATCGAGCCGAACAGCCGCACCTGGATGTCGCCCACGATGCCGTGGCCGAGGCGATTGACCAGCGCCGCCTGGCCGAGCGCCGCGACGGTCCAGATCAGCGCGGCGCAGACGATGACCAGCGGGATGGCGGTCAGGGCCTGTTCGGGCGGGATGGTGAAGACGCGCCAGATGGACACCGGGCGCTCGAGGAACAGGCCGTCGATGGCCGGCTCGAGCAGCTGCAGCACGGTGGCGGCCATGATCCCGACGATCGCCGCGCAAAGGATCGACAGGAACAGCGGAGCGCGGCGGCGGGACAGGTAGTCGCGCCAGATGCGCGCCAGCAGCGGGCGCAGGGGGGGCTTGTCGTCTGCGGCGGGCGCGGGCGGCGGCGTCATCGGTCCGAGGTCGGACGACGGCGGGGGGAAGTCAAGCGATGTGGATCACCCGACCTCCCCGGCGCCTGTTCCGTCGGGCCTCAGCCGCGTTCGCCCGGCTCCTGCCGGTAGTTGTGGCGCGGCGGCGAAGGCAGGGGCTCCGCATCCGGCGGCGGCAGGTCGCCGAAGTAGTCGAGCGGCGGCGGAGGGGCCATGTGGACCTCGCCCGGGAGCACGCGCACCGGCGGCGCCTCGATATAGACCGGAGGGGCTTCCACGACGACGGGCGGCGCCGACATCACCATCGGCGGGGCGACATGCACCTCCGGGGCGGCGACGTGGACGGACGGTCCGGCGACATGGACCGGCGGCGACTGCACATAGACCGGCGGGGCCTGGACGTAGACGGGCGGGGCGGCGTGGATCACCGGCGGCTCGAGGTAGACTTCGGGCGGCAGGACGTGGATCTCGGGCGGGGCGACGCGGACCGGCGGCGGCGCCACCTCGATGCGACGGCCCCGCGCGTAGTGGTCGCGCCCGTCGTAGTAGCTCTCCGACCGCTCGTAGCGCTCCTCTTCGTACCAAGCCTCCGACCGCTCGTAGTAGGCGTCTTCGCGCGCATAGCCATGATGGCGAGGCGACGGGGCGCAGTCGCAGTCGTGGCGGAAGCCGGGGGCGCGCCGCCAGCCGATGTACTCGCGTCCGAAGCCGTGCACCGCGTAACCGAAGGGCGCGCTCACCGGGGCCGGGCCGAGGCGTTCGATCGGGCCGTAGTAGGCCTCCGAATAGCCGTAGCTTCCACCCTCGGCGTAGCCGCCGCCGACGTGGACGGTTCCGCCGCCCCGCGCGCCGCTCGAGCCCCGCGACCAGGTGCGTGCGTTCAGATGGCCGCGGGCGTCGGCCGCGGCGTGGGCCCGCGCCGAAGCGTTGGCGTTGGCGTTGACGTTCACGTTGACGTTGGCGTGGCCGCCGTAATGGGGCGGCGGCGGCGGGCGATGATGGCCGCCGCCCGCGCAGCCGCCTCCGCAGCCTGGCGGACCCCCCGGTCCTCCGCGCTCGCCTGCGAAGGTCGGGCCCGCCGCCCAGTGGAGCGCGGCCGCGGTGGGT
>JANJTI010000117.1 GCA_024711185.1 Brevundimonas sp.
CGATCGGGGCCGTTCGCCGCCTGTTAGGCCGCTTGCGCCGGTGAGGCTTTCGATCAGGATCGCCCGAGGACCCCGCTCCCCGTCTTCCATGACCGCCACTGCGACCTGTCGATCATCCGCGGCACGCGCGTGGCGGTGATCGGCTACGGCAGCCAGGGGCGGACGCACGCGCTCAACCTGCGCGACTCGGGCGTGGCGGACATCGTCGTCGGTCTGAAGGCGGGCTCGGCCACGCGGGACAAGGCGCGCGGCGACGGTTTCGAGGTGCGCACCGCCGGTGAAGCCGCCGCTGGCGCCGACGTCGTCGCCGTCATGGTTTCCGACGAAGCCCACCGCGACCTGTGGCGCGACGAGCTGGAGCCGAACATGCGGCCCGGCGCAGCCCTCGTCTTCGCTCACGGCCTGTCCGTTCGTTTCGGCCTGGTCGAGCCGCGTCCGGACCTGGACGTGATCCTCGCCTCGCCCAAGGGCATCGGCCCGCGTATCCGCGAGCTCTTCGAGGCGGGGGAGGGGGTGTTCTGCCTGTTCGGCGTGCACCAGGACGCTACCGGGGGGGCGCACGCCCTGGGACTTTCCTACGCGGGCGCTCTGGGTTGTGGCCGCAAGGGCATCCTGGAGACCACCTTCGCCGCCGAGTGCGAGAGCGACCTGTTCGGCGAGCAGGTGGTGCTGTGCGGCGGCGCGGTCGAGCTGGTCGACGCCGCCTTCATGAAGCTGGTCGAGGCCGGGTATCCGCCCGAAGTGGCGTGGTTCGAATGCTTTTACGAACTCAAGCTGGTGGTCGACCTGATGCACAGGCTCGGGCCGGCGGGCGCTTTCGCCCGCATCTCCAACACGGCCGAGTACGGGGCCTATCTGACCGGGCCGCGGGTCATCGGCGAGTCGTCGCGGGCGGCCATGGATACGGTGCTGGCCGAGGTGCGCTCGGGCGCCTTCGTGAAGCGGTTGATGGCGGACCACGACGCCGGCTCGCCTGAACTGCTGGCGCGCCGCCGGGCGCTGGGCGAACGGACCATAGAGACGGTCGGGGCCCGGCTGGAGGAGATCGCCGCCCGCGCCCGCGATGGTTGAACGGCGATACGCCCTCGCCTAGCTTGGCCGCCGTTCTTCAACGGGGGATTCACCATGACCAGACCGATCGTCGCCGCCCTGGCGGTCGCGGCGCTGCTGCCGTTCGCCCTGCCGGCGCAGGCGCAGTCGGTGTCGCGCGAGACGACGCGCGAAACCACCACCACGACCCGGGACGGGAACACCACCACGACGACCACGCGCAGCACCACCGTCGGCGGCAGCGCCTCGGTCGACGCCGGGGCGCTGGGAGAGGCCCTCGCCGGCGCCCTGCTGGGACAGGCTGGCCGGCGCGAGCCGGACTGGCGGCGGCGCGCTGAACCGGCCCGTCCCCAGGACGTTTTCGGCGCCTGGCTCGCCGATGACGGCGGCCGCGACGTCGGCGACTGCCGCCTGGTCTTCGGGGAGCGGGGCTTCCTCGGGGTGCGCGGGGTCGAGACCGTGGGGTGTCCCTCGCGACTCGCCCGCATCAGCAACTGGCGGGTCGAGAATGGCGAGGTCCTGCTGTTCCGCGGCGCGTCGGACCAGGCGGGACCCCGCCTGGCGCTGGTCGAGGGGCGGCTGCTCGGCGACGGCCTGACGCTGCGTCGCGAGGGCGACGACGGTCCGGGGCCGATGGCGGACGACCGGAGCGAGCGCGACGATGGCTGGCGCGGCGGCGGGAGCCGGGGCGCGGCGGCGAACCCGGACGCCTACGCCGGAACCTGGCGGCACGTCGAGACCGGCATCACCGGGCAGCGCCGCGAATGCACCCTGCGCCTGACCGCCAACCCGGCCTTCGGTGCGCTGCAGGGTTCGGCCGCGGGCTGTTTCGGGGATCTGATGTTCGTCAACAGCTGGCGCCTCGAGGACCGGCAGGTGGTGCTCTACAAGGCCGGCGGCGGCACGGTGGCCATCCTGCGCGGCGGGCCCGACCGGCTCAGCGGCCGCACGCCCGCGGGCGAGGAGATCGTGCTGTATCGATAAGGGTGGGGCTCCCGACCGGGCCCATCGGGTCCGGTTTGACCGCCGGACGCGGCCTTCACGGCCACCGTCGACAGGGCGGGAAGAAGATGGTCGGAGTGGCAGGATTCGAACCTGCGACCCCTGCGTCCCGAACGCAGTGCTCTACCAGACTGAGCCACACTCCGACTTGAGGAGCGGGCTTATAACGACGGGGTGGGGGGGCCGCAAGCGCCGAAAACGCCTATGCGAAAATAGTCTGCGAAGCTCGCCGGGAGCGACCTTCGCCAAAGCGAAAAACCCCGCTTGCGTTGCTCGCGGCCTTGTCGTATCCGACCGCCTCCCCGCCGCAGGGCGGGGCTGCGCCGGACCTGCTGGGGAATGGTGTAATGGTAACACTACGGTTTTTGGTACCGTCATTCTAGGTTCGAGTCCTAGTTCCCCAGCCATCCTCCGCCCCCAGGGTCTTGCCGCCGGGTGACCTCGCCGGTGAACCAATTCCGGTTCCCGACATTGTGGCCCCTATGGCGCTCCATCTCGACAGCCTGCTCGAAGGGTCTCCGGCCTACGGCGTGCTCGACGCCAAGGACGGGGTCGTCCTGTTCCGTCGACCGGGCAAGGAAAAGGTGTTCGAACAGGTCGTCGCCGAGGTGATCGGCAACGCCGACGAGCGGGTCACCGTCATTCCCCTCGAGAACGAGCGGAACGAATGCGACCGGCTGTTCATCGCCCCCCTCGAGGAGGAGCGGTCGTTCGACCCCTAGGACGACGACTCCTCCTCCGGTGCTGCGGCGGCCCCACGACCGGCAGCGGACCCGTCAGCGCCGCTTCCGGCCTGCGCCAGGTGCTCGATGCGCCCGCTCTCCACCTCGGCGCGGGAGAAGACCTCCTCCTGACCGTCCACGAGCAGTTCGTCGTCGCCGCCCGCGAAGTCCCCGGCCGGCGCGCCCGGAGCCACCGGCGTGTTGAGATCTCTGGAGGCTCTGGAGTCCGGGTCGGCCATGCCTCTCCAACCCGGCGCGGCCCGGTCCGTTCCGGCGTCCGATCAGTGCGCCGTGGCGGATGGGTCCAGCGGCAGCCGGATGCGGACGCCGACGCCGGCTCCCGCCGCAGTTTCGATGCTCATCGTTCCGCCGAGGTGCTCCACCAGTCCCTGGACGAGGGCGAGCCCTTCGCCGGGTTCGATCGCGTCGGCGCCGACGCCGGAATCCCGCACCACCAGGCTGACTCCGCCGACGGCCCGGGAGAAGGCCACGGCGATCGATCCGCCTCTGGAGGGAAAGGCGTGACGGCAGGCGTTGGCGATCAGTTCGTGCGTGATGATGGCGAGCGGCAGCAGGTGGGTATCGGGGAGCAGGGCGGCCTGCCCTCGCACATCCACCCGAACCGGGCGGCCTTCGCAGGCCCGGGTCCAGAACGCCGCCACGTCCTCCAGATAACCGACGAAGTCCACCGGTCCATCCAGGGTGAGGCGGCGGCTCAGGAGATCCATCGCGGCCGCCACGTCGCTGAGCCAGGTCAGATGTCGTCGGCTGTCGGGATCCTCAACGGCGCGCAGGCGGATGCCGATCAGCGTCTGGAGCAACTGGTAGCCGCCCAGCAGCCGTCGCTGCGATTCGCCCGTGCCGTGTTCCGCCGCCGCCATCGGTCCCCCACCGATTGAACTGGCGGAAATTTCTACTCCAGCCCGAACCAAATAGCCAATGGGACGTTGGACGTCCGCTATCGGACACAACAGTGGTAAACGGGTCTGGTGAGCGCGGGGGAGTGGAGTGACCGAACCACCCGACCTGAGGGTCCTGATCGTCGAGGACCAGGCCCTTCTGGCCATGGAGCTCGAGCTGGTGCTCGCCGATTGCGGCTGCGACGTCGTCGGCTGCGCCATGGACAGGGCGGGGGCCTTCGATGTCGCCGGTCGGGAGCGGCCGGATCTGGCCCTCATCGACGTCAACCTGCTGGACGGGATGACCGGGCCGCAGGTCGCGCAGCAACTCGTCGCCGATCACGGCACCGCTGTCGTCTTCCTGACGGCGAACCCGGAGCAAATTCCCGACGGCTTTTCAGGTGCGCTCGGGGCGGTTTCCAAGCCCTTCGACGAGCAGACCATCCGCGCCGTGGTCGGTTTCGCCCGTCAGTTCATCCTGCACCGGACGGTCGGCGAGACGCCGCGGCGGTTCCGGCTGGCGCCATGGCTCACGACCCCGCCTGGGGACATCGCGCCGCACTGAATGCCTGCGGCCGGAGCGGCGTGCCACTCACGCCGCGCCGCCCGACAGGTCGAGCCCGGGACCGGCCGGCGGGGGGCCGTCCGGGGCGAGGTCCAGCTGAAGCAGGGTGACATCCAGCCAGCGATCGAACTTCCAGCCGACCTGTCGATAGATTCCGGCGGTCGCGAAGCCCAGCGACTGGTGCAGGGCGATCGAGGCGACGCTCGAATCGCTGTCGCTCACGGCGGCGATGAGATGGCGCAGGCCCATCGCCCGCACCGCCTCGACCAGCCCCTCGAGCGGCCGCCGGCCCACGCCGCAGCCCCGCGCCGCCGGCTCGACGTAGATCGACACCTCCACGCCGTAGCGATAGGCCGGCCGCGGGCGGAACGGCGAGGCGTAGGCGTAGCCGGCGAAGCGGCCGCCCCGTTCCGCGACCAGCCACGGCAGACCGACCGCCTGCACGGCTGCAAGCCGGCGGCCCATCTCCGCCTCGCCCGGCGGGGTCAGCTCGAACGTGGCGGTGCCGCCCTCGACCTCCTGTCCGTAAAGCGCTGCGATGTCGGACAGGTCGTCGGGACGGGCGGGGCGCAGGGTGAGCGTCACGCGCGGGTCAGGCCCGCTGCCAGCCCTTGTCGACCGCCCAGATGGCGAAGGCGTAGTCATGGGCGACCTCCTTCAGGTAGTCGAAGCGCCCCGAGGCGCCGCCGTGGCCGGCCTCCATGTTGATCTTCAGCAGCACCGTCTTGCCGGTGGTTGTCGCCGGCCTGAGCCGCGCAACCCCCTTCTCCGGCTCCCAGTAGGTCACACGGGGGTCCGAGAGGCCGCCGGTGGCCAGCACGGCGGGGTAGGCCTGCGGCCTCACCTGGTCGTAGGGGCTGTAGGAGAACATGTAGTCGTAGGCCTCGGGATCCTCGATCGGATTGCCCCACTCCGGCCACTCCGGCGGCGTCAGCGGCAGCGAGGTGTCGCTCATGGTGTTGATGACGTCGACGAAGGGGACCTGGCCGATCACGCCCGCCCAAAGTTCCGGCCGCATGTTGGTCACCGCCCCGACCAGCAGGCCGCCGGCCGACCCGCCCTGGGCGACGATGTTCCCGGCGCGGGCGTAGCGGCGCTCGATCAGGTGCTCGGCCGCGGCGATGAAGTCGGTGAAGGTGTTCTTCTTGCTGAACCGTCGGGCCGACAGGAACCAGTTCCAGCCCTTGTCCGAGCCCCCGCGGATGTGGGCGATGGCGTAGATCCAGCCGCGGTCCACCAGCGACAGCCGGTTGGTCGAGAAGCTGGCCGGCATCGGAATGCCGTAGGAGCCGTAGCCGTAGAGCAGCAGGGGCGCCGACCCGTCGACCGGCGTGCTCTTCCGGCGCAGCACCGTCACCGGCACCAGCTCCCCGTCGCTCGCCGGGGCGTTCAGCCGCTCGACGACATAGTCGGCCGGATCGTGGCCCGACGGCACCTCCTGCACCTTGCGCAGGGTCCGCTGGCGGGTGGCGAGGTCGTAGTCGTAGGTCGAGGTCGGGGTGGACGGCGAGTTGTAGCCGTAACGCATGACCGTGGTGTCGAACTCCGAGGCTCCGCCCAGCGACAGGGCGTAAGCGGGTTCGCCGACGGCGATCTCGTGCTCGGCGCCGGAGCGGTCGCGGATGACGATCTTCGTGTTGGCGTCGGCCCGCTCCTGCCGGCCGAGGAAGTCCTTCACCAGAGCGACGCCCTCGATGAAGCGGCCGGGCGTGTGCGGCACCAGATCCTTCCAGTTCGCCTTCGCCGGCGCCTCGGTTGGCGCCTCGACGATCTTGAAGTCGACGGCCTCGTCGGTGTTGGTGCGGATCACCCAGCGATCGCCCCAGTGGTCGGCGTCGTAGCGGCGGGCGGTCAGGCGCGGCTCCAGCACGCGCGGCGTTCCGGCCAGGTCGTCGGCAGGCAGGTAGCGGACCTCCGAGGTCTCCTGGTTCTCGATCGAGACCAGTACGAAGCGGTCGTCGGCCGTGCGGCCGACGCCGATGAACATGCCCTCGTCCTCCTCCTCGTAGACGAGGGTGGTCTCACCGCCGCGCGCCGGACGGCGGAAGATCTTGTCGGGGCGTCCGTTGTCGTTGCGATTGGTCCAGAAGATCCAGCGGCTGTCAGGCGAGAAGGTGAAGTTGCCGTTGGCGGACTGGATCGGTTCGGGCAGCACCTCGCCGGTGGCGAGGTCCTTGACGTAAATCTGGTGCACCTCCGATCCCTGGGCGTCCTCGGCGTAGGCGAACAGGCTGTGGTCGGGGCTGTGGTCGGCGCTCGACACCTCGGAGTAGGCCTTTCCGGCCGCCAGGGCGTTGGCGTCCAGCAGCACCACCTCGCCATCCTCGCGACCGCGCGGACGACGGCAGAACAGGGGATGCTGGTCGCCGGTGCGGTAGCGGGTGTAGTACTCCCACGGGCCGTCGGGGGCGGGGACGGAACTGTCGTCCTCCTTGATGCGCCCCTTCATCTCCTCGAACATCTGGTTCTGCAGCGGCACGGTCGAGGCCATCATCGCCTCGCGATAGGCGTTCTCGGCGGTCAGATGCTCCTTCACGTCCGCCTTGATCAGGCTCGGATCGCGCAGCACCGCCTGCCAGTTGTCGTCCTTCATCCACTGGTACTCGTCGACGCGAGTGCGCCCCAGCTGCTCGATGGTGACGGGGATCTTCTTCGCGACGGGCGGGACAGGACGGCCCTGGGACATCGAGGCTCCGGAAGCTTGGACGGTGGAGGGGAGGGTGGACGCCGCGAGCGCGGCGGAGGCGGTGGCGAGCAGGTCACGACGATTCATGTCAGGGTCCCCGATTTGGCGCCGGACCTTGTGCGCGGCGCGGCCTCGCCGTCAAATGAACAAAGGCCGCTGGCGGGATGAGTGCGATGTTCGACCTGCAGATTCCTCCGCCGCCCACGGCCGAGATCATCGAGGCCCGGCCCGCATGGGACCTGACGCTCGGCCTCGTCGCCGCCACCGTGCAGATCGATCAGGTGCTGGCGGACGGCGCCAGTCGGCGGGTGGGAGCCGCCTTCCTGGTCGACGCGCCGGGGCCCGACGGCCTGCCGCGCACCGTGATGGTCACGGCGGCTCATGTGCTGGAGGGCATGCCCGCGGCGGCGGCCCGCATCGGCTGGCGCACGCAGGTCTCCGGCGGCGGCTGGCGCTTTGCTCCGGAGCCGCTCGCCATCCGTGAGGAAGACGGCGCCCCGCGCTGGACGCGACACCCCGAACGGGACGTCGCCGTCATGACCGTCTCCGCTCCGGCGGAGTTCGCCCGCGCCGCACTGCCCCTCGGCTGGCTCGCCGGGCCGGAGGCGCTGGACGTCTGGCAGGTCGGGCCCGGCGACGAACTGATGACGCTCGGCTACCCGCACGGCTACGCCGCCAACAAGGTGGGTTTCCCGATCCTGCGCGTCGGCCGGGTGGCCTCGTGGCCGCTTACCCCGATCGCCGAGTTCCCCACCTTCCTTCTCGATTTCGCCGTCTTCCCCGGCAACTCCGGCGGGCCGGTGTTCTGGACGCCGGCTGCTCGCAAGCTGCCGGGAACGACGCAGCCGGATCACCCCTTCGTCGCCGGCGTGCTGGTCCAGTCGATGCAGGTCGGCGGACGCGATGTCGGCATCGGCATCGTGGCGCACGCCGACTATATCCGCGAGGCCATCGCCCTGATGGACGCGCCAGCCGGACCCTAGCCGGCGAGCACCTCGACGCTCATCCGCTCCAGCAGGGCGCCGCCCTGACCGACGGCGGCGAGGCGGCTGGAGACGTGGCCCAGCACATTGGCGGCGTAGACTTCGTAGAGCGTGATCTTGCCCTCAAGCCAGGTCGGGTCGCCCTGGCCGGCGTCCAGTTCCGCCCGCGCCCACAAGGCCCCGCGCGCCAGCATCCAGCCGCCGGTCACGTCGCCCAGCAGCTTGAGATAGGCATCGGCCGCCGTCAGCACGTCCGCCGCACGGCCGGGGTCGGCCTTGGCGTCGAGCAGCCACAGGGTGGCGTCCTCGACCGCCTCGATGGCGTTGGCCATGCGCTCGACCGGCTTGCCGGCGTAGAGCCGCGGCAGCTCGGCCAGGGTGACCTTCATGTCGGCGATCAGCGCCCTGGCCGCCTCGCCGCCGTCCTGCGACAGCTTGCGGCCGACGAGATCCATGGCCTGGATGCCGTTGGTGCCCTCGTAGATCGGGGCGATGCGGGCGTCGCGATAGTACTGGGCCGCGCCGGTCTCCTCGATGAAGCCCATGCCGCCGTGCACCTGCACGCCCAGCGAAGCCACCTCGACGCCGATGTCGGTCGACCAGGCCTTTGCGACAGGGGTGAACAGATCCTCGCGCCCCTTCCAGAAACGCCGCTCGATTTCGTCGGCGGAATGGCGGGCGAGATCGGCGGCCACGCCGGTGGACAGGCAGATGGCGCGGGCCGCGGCGATCTTCGCCTTCATCACCGACAGCATGCGGCGCACGTCCGGGTGATCGACGATCGGCGCCGCCTGGCCGGTCCAGACCGAACGACCCTGCACCCGATCGCGGGCGTATGCGAGAGCATGTTGATACGCCCGCTCGGCGATGGCGACGCCCTCGACGCCCACGGCCAGGCGGGCGGCGTTCATCATGACGAACATGTGCGACAGGCCTTCGTTGGGCCGCCCCACCAGCTCGGCCGTCGCGCCCTCGTAGGCCATCACGCAGGTCGGCGAGCCGTGGATGCCCAGCTTGT
>JANJTI010000128.1 GCA_024711185.1 Brevundimonas sp.
CCGGCAGGGCGACGAAGGCCCAGGTCGCCTGATGCATGGCGGCCAGCATCAGCACGCAGGAGGTCAGGCAGACGAGGATGTGGGTGCGGAAGCCCGCCGGGTGGCCGTGGTAGGTCCGCTCGACCCCGATCAGGCCGCCCGCGACCATGGCCGCGACGACCGGCCAGACCAGATCCAGATCGATCACAAATTCGCTCCGCAGCCAGACGAATCGCCAGCCTAGGCCGCCGTCGCCGGGCGCGGCAAGCGGCGTCAGTCGTCGCGGGGAGCCAGCCGGTAGCCGACCACGCCGTCGACGCCGCGAAGTCGCGCCGCCAGGGCCTTCAGCGCCGGCTCGCCGTCCAGCTTGAGGCGAAAGCTGCGGCGCACCGACTCGCCGCCGTCGACGAGCTCGAAGCGGTCCGCCCGGCCGCTGCGGTCGACCCCCGCGAGGGCCGCCTCGACCCGGTCCTCGGCCGCCGCGGCGTCGCGTCGCCAGACCACCTCGGCGTCGACCACCAGCCCCTGCGGCAGGCGCAGGCTGATCATCCGCAGCACAGCCAGCACGCCGATGGTCAGGACCGTGCCCGCGACGCCCATCAGGAACAGCCCCGCGCCGAACAGCAGGCCGATGGCGGCGGTGATCCACAGCGACGCGGCGGTGGTCAGGCCGTGGATCGAGAAGCCGGCCCGGAAGATCACGCCCGCGCACAGAAAGCCGATGCCGGTCAGCACCCCGTGGGCCATGCGGGTCGGATCGCTCATGATCCCGGCTCCGGGAATGCCCGCGAAATCCCAATAGGCCTGTGAGACCGCGGCCTCCATCAGCAGGGCCGACGCGAGACAGACCAGGATGTGGGTGCGGAAGCCGGCGGCGCGGCCCCGCCATTCCCGCTCGAAGCCGATCAGGCCGCCGGCGATCACCGCGGAGACCAGCGGCAGGAGGAAGTCGGGCAGGGACTCGGGGTTCATGGCTGCGGCAACGGACGCCGGGCGCAGCCGTTCCGCTTCGGCCGCCCCCCGACCTTCGCGGTATTGAACCGCACGCGGCCGCGGTCGTTCGGAACGCGCGGGACTCCGCGCCCGCGAGGAGACGCCGCATGCCCGCAACCGCCGCCCGCGAATTGCCGCCGTCGGCCTACGCCGCGCTCAAGACCGAGATCGTGCGCGCGGCGGTGGAGCTGTCCGACGATCAGCTGACGGACCTGACCGAGGCCCTGCACAGCCTGATGCGCCTGCGCCGCCCCGGCCGTCCGATCGGCCGCCCGGAGGGCTGGCTGGAGGCGGAGTCGCCTTACTTCGATTGAGGCGGCTCAGCCCGCGTACTTCGCGGCGTCCTCGTCCGAGATCTCCTCGTTCGAGTACACCTGCTGCACGTCGTCCTCGGCGTCGAGGGCGTCCATCAGCTTCATCAGGGTGGCGACCTGGTCGCCGGTGACCGGCACGGTCGACTGCGGCTTCCAGACGATGGCGGTCGACTTCGGGTCGCCCAGCGTCTTCGACATGGCGTCGGCGACCTCGTTGAGGTCCTCGAAGGCGGTCCAGATGGTGTGGCCCGGGGCGTCCTCGTAGACGTCCGGCTTGACCAGATCGCTCTCGACGTCCTGGGCGCCGGCCTCGATGGCGGCCTCCATCACGGCGTCCTCGCTGCCCGCCTCGGCCGGATAGACGATCTTGCCGACCCGGTCCCACATGAAGGTCACCGAGCCGGTCTCGCCCAGCGCCCCGCCGTACTTGGTGAAGGCCGAGCGCACGCCCGAGGCGGCGCGGTTGCGGTTGTCGGTCAGCACCTCGACCACGAACTGCACCCCGCCGGGGCCGCGGCCCTCGTAGCGGATCTCCTCCAGCGCATCGACCTCGCCGCCCGAGGCCTTCTTGATCGCGCGGTCGATGTTGTCCTTGGGCATGGACTCGGCCTTGGCGTTGTTCACCGCCAGGCGCAGGCGCGGGTTCATGGCCGGGTCGGGCAGGCCCGACTTGGCCGCCACGGTGATCTCGCGCGACAGGCGCGAGAACAGCTTGGAGCGGACCGCGTCGGCGCGGCCCTTGCGGTGCATGATGTTCTTGAACTTGGAGTGGCCGGCCATGGTCTATCCTGGTGCGCTATCGCTCGCGACGCGGTCGCTCGCTGCCCGAGCGCGCCCGCGGTCCGGCGGGCCGTCTAGCCGATGGGCGGCGCGCTGTCACGGTGCGGGAACGCCGGGCGGGCGCGCGCATTCCGGCAGCGGACCACAGGAGCGCGCCATGACCGCCGACGACGCCATCTACGAGGCCGAGGGCAGCCTCGACGACGACCTGCACGACGCCGACATCGTCGAGTGGTACGAGGCCCGGCCGATGACGGTCTCGACCTATGTCGCCACCGGCGCCGTGGTCGGGGCCTTCGCCCTGGGGGTGCTGACCGCCGTCGGCGCCCTGGCGCTGATGGGCCGGCTGGACGACTAGACCGCCCGCAGCCCCTCGAGGAACCCGCGCATCTTCCCGTCGATCGGGGCCGGGCGCTTGCTGTCGCGGTCGACGTAGACGTGGACGAAGTAGCCCACCGCCGCCGCCTCGGGCTCCTTGTTGCGGAACAGGCCGATCTCGTAGCGCACCGAGCTGGTGCCGATGTGCGCCACCCGCACGCCGGCCTCGATCTCGTCGGGGAAGGCGGTGGGCGTGAAGTAGCGGCAGCCGGTCTCCACCACAAGGCCGATGGTCTGGCCGTGATGGATGTCGAGCAGGCCGTTGACCACCAGCAGCCGGTTCACCGCCGTGTCGAACCACGAGTAGTAGACCACGTTGTTGACGTGGCCGTAGACGTCGTTGTCCATCCAGCGCGTGGAGATGTTCTGGAAACGGCTGTAGTCGCCGCGCTTCGTCCGCTCGATGGTGCCGGTCACACGCAACCTCCCCTGTTGTCGTTGCCGCGAGCCTTGGGCTTGGCGGACGCGGCGTCAAGCGCCTAGCGTCCCGGGCATGATCACCACCCGCGCCGCCGTCCTTCGCGCCATGGGGGCGCCCCGCCCGTACGCCGCCAGCCGGCCGCTCGGGATCGCGACCGTGACGCTGGACCCGCCGGGCCGCGACGAGGTCCTCGTGCGCATCCGCGCCGCCGGCCTGTGCCACTCGGACCTCAGCGTCATCAACGGCGACCGGCCGCGGCCGATGCCGATGGCGCTGGGACACGAGGCGGCGGGCGAGGTGGAGGCGGTGGGCGAGGGCGTCGACGACCTGCAGCCCGGCGACCGGGCGGTGATGGTCTTCATGCCCAGCTGCGGCCACTGCGGCCCCTGCGCCGGGGGCCGGCCGGCGCTGTGCGAGCCGGGGGCGGCGGCCAATGGCAAGGGCGAGCTGCTGGGCGGCGGGCGGCGGCTGCACCTCGGGGAAGAGACGCTGAACCATCATCTCGGCTGCTCGGCCTTCGCGGAGCGGGCGGTGGTCTCGCGCCGGTCCCTCGTCCGCGTCCCCGACGACCTGCCGTTCGAGCACGCCGCCCTGTTCGGTTGCGCGGTGCTGACCGGCGTCGGGGCGGTGGTCAACACGGCCGCAGTCAGGGCCGGGCAGTCGGTCGCGGTGGTCGGCCTCGGCGGCGTCGGGCTGGCCAGCGTGCTGGGGGCGCTGGCCGGCGGGGCCAGCCCGGTGGTCGCCGTGGACCTCAGCGAGGACAAGCTGGCCCTGGCCCGCTCGCTCGGGCCGGTGCGCACGGTCAACGCCGCCGACCCGGACGCGGTGGAGCAGGTCCGGGCCCTGACCGGCGGCGGGGCCGAGGTGGCGCTGGAGATGGCCGGCTCGGCGAAGGCGCTGGAGGCGGCGTGGAAGATGACGCGGCGGGGCGGGGCCACCGTCACCGCCGGCCTGCCGCCCCCCGACGCGGCGCTGGCGGTCAACATCGTCTCCCTGGTCGCCGAGGAGCGGACCCTGAAGGGGTCGTACATCGGGACCTGCGTGCCCGCGCGCGACATC
>JANJTI010000139.1 GCA_024711185.1 Brevundimonas sp.
CCAGTTCTCCGTGAACCGGTAGCCCAGCCGCGCGAAGCCCGCCCAGCTGTCCTCGGTGTCAAAATCGACGCCCTGCGCCGTCTCCACGTCCGCCGTGTGCCAGCCGGCGTCAAGCGCGCCGTACCAGCCGTTCGGCTCGGCCGACGCTGCGCCGGCCGTCAGGGCGAGCGCCCCGGCGGCGGTCGACGCCAGAATAAGTGACTTAACGCGCATTGGTGGATGCCCTCCGCAGCCCAGAATTGCTTGTTCGTGACGGCGCACATGCCGCCGCTAAGCTTTCATAACAGCCCCGCCGGGCAAGGTCGAGCCAAGGACTGGAACAACATTGTTCAGCGTGGCTCCCGGGTGACAGAGCGCGTTCGGGCTCAAGCGCCGCCTGTCCGGCCCGTGGCGCGGCCCGTCCCGTCGCAGACCGGACAGGTCTCGCCCGCCGGGTTGGCGCCGACGCCCAGACATTCCGGGCAGAGGGCACCGTCGATCCGCTCGGGCGCGGCCGGATCGGCCGGATCCCCGGGACCCAGGTCCCGGTCGTCGATCTCGTGTTCGTTCATCGCGACGGAACGGGCGGCGCCGGCTCCCGGTTTCATGATGACAGGCCGGGAGCTTGGCATTAGGGACCGCGCGATGGACGAGACCGAACCGCGACCGGGAGACCCGGGCTGGGCCACCGCAAGGACGCTGGCCGAGGCCCTGCCCTATATCCAGATCTATGACCGCGAAACCGTGGTCATAAAGTACGGCGGCCACGCCATGGGCGACAGCGCGGTGGCCAAGCAGTTCGCCGCCGACGTGGTTCTGCTCAAGCTGATGGGCGTGAACCCGGTGGTGGTTCACGGCGGCGGTCCGCAGATCAGCGCCATGCTCGACAAGGCGGGCGTGAAGTCGGCCTTCGTGGACGGCCTCAGGGTCACCGACGCGGACACCATGCAGGTGGCCGAGATGGTCCTCTCGGGCGCTGTCAACAAGGAGATCGCCCACTGGATCACCATGGCCGGCAAGGAGGCCGACGTGCGCGGCGTCGGCCTGTCCGGCAAGGACGCCGGCCTGCTGACGGTGGAGAAGACCCGGCGCACCCGGCGCGACCCCGACAGCATGATCGAGCACGAGGTCGATCTGGGTTTCGTGGGGGAGCCCACCCGGGTCGACCCCAAGCTCATCGCCGGCCTGATCGCCTCCGAGACCGAGGACTGGGTGCCGGTGATCGCCCCCATCGGCGTGGCCGAGGACGGGCAAACCTACAACGTCAACGCCGACACCGTCGCCGGGGCCGTGGCGAGCGCCCTCGACGCCAAGCGCATGCTGCTGCTGACCGACGTTCCGGGGGTCCGTGGAGCGGACGGCGAGATCATTCGCCAGATGACCCTGAGCGAGGCGCAGGCGCTGATCGACGAGGGGGTGGCGACCGGCGGGATGATCCCCAAGCTGGAAACGGCCATGGCGGCCGTGCGCGACGGCGTCGAGGCGGTGGTCATTCTCGACGGACGTCGGCCGCACGCCATGCTGGTGGAGTTGTTCACCGAGCACGGGGCGGGCACCCTGGTGCAGGCAGGATGACGGCCCGGCCCATCGAGACGACCGAGATCGGCGCCGATCTGCGCCACGTGCGGAGCTGGGTGTTCGACCTGGACGACACCCTGTACCCGCCCGAGAAGCAGGTGCTGCGCCTCGTCGCCGACCGGATCGGCCAGTTCATGATCCGCGCCACCGGCCTGCCGCCCGACGAGGCGAGGGCGCTGCAGAAGCGCTATCTGCTGGATCACGGCGCGGCGCTGGGCGGGCTGATGCAGGACTACACCGTCGATCCGCACGCCTTCCTCGCCGAGGTGCACGACGTGCCGCTGGACGCGCTGGAGCCGAGCGAAGGCCTGCGCGCGGGGCTCAAGCGGCTGAACGGTCCGCGCTACGTCTTCACCAACGGCTCGCAGCGGCATGGCGAGCGCGTGCTGCAGAAGCTGGGCGTCGACGACCTGTTCGACGGCCTGTTCGCCCTGGAGCACGCCGAACTCCGGCCCAAGCCCCACCCGCGCACCTTCGAGCGCATGCTGGATCGCTTCGCGCTCGAGCCTCGGGACGCCGCCTTCTTCGAGGACACCGAGCGCAACCTGGACCATGCCAAGGCCCTGGGCATGACCACGGTGCTGGTGGGTCCGCACGCCCTGGACTCGGTGGTGCATTTCGTCGACCACCGCGCGGCCGCCCTGCCGCCCTTTCTCGCCACCGCCGTCCTCGCCGGAGACCCCATATGACCGACCGCGCCCACCTGGAGTCCGTGATCGAGGCGGCGTGGGAGGATCGCGCCGGCGTCACCGCCGCCACCCACGGCGAGATCCGGCACGCCGTCGAACAGGCGCTGGTCCTGCTGGACGCGGGCGAGGCGCGGGTCGCCTCGCGGGGCGCGGACGGGACCTGGACGACGCACCAGTGGCTGAAGAAGGCGGTGCTGCTGTCGTTCCGGCTGAACGACAACGAGCTGGTGCGCGGCGGCGACCGCGGCCCGGCCTCGGGCGCGCCCGGCGTGGGGCCGTGGTGGGACAAGGTGCCCAACAAGTTCGGCGACTGGACCGCCAACCACTACCGCGAGGCCGGCTTCCGCTCGGTCCCCGGCGCCATCGTGCGCCAGGGCGCCTACATCGCCCGCAACGTGGTGCTGATGCCGAGCTTCGTGAACATCGGC
>JANJTI010000151.1 GCA_024711185.1 Brevundimonas sp.
TTCGAGCAGACCAGGCGGTTGGCGTTCTCGGCCAGCTGGCAGGCGGCGATGAAGCCGGGCGAGCCGGGCTGGACCGCTTCGCCGGCGGCGCCGAGCACCGGCTGGGCGCCGATGGCCCCGACCGCGCCGGCCGCGACCAGCAGGTAGAAGATGGTGCAGATGGCCAGCGAGCCGATCAGGCCGATGGGCACGTTGCGCTGCGGGTTCTTGGTCTCCTCGGCCGCGGTCGAGACCGCGTCGAAGCCGACGTAGGCGAAGAAGATCGAGGCCGCGGCGCCGATGATGCCCATGCCCGAGGATTCGCCGAACAGGCCGTTCGGGGCGAAGGGCGTGAAATTGCCGGTCTTCAGGATCGGCAGGGTCAGGACGATGAAGGCGGTCAGGGCGGCGACCTTGATGGCCACCAGGGCGGCGTTCACCCGCGCCGATTCCGTCGTGCCGATCATCAGCAGCAGGGTCACGGCCAGGGCCACCACGATGGCCGGGACGTTGACGATGCCGACCGAGAAGTCCGGGGTCGGGATGAAGCCGTTCATGCTCCATGCCGGCCCGGCCTGGAACAGGTCTGGCCAGTCGAATCCGAGCGCGTTCTCGATCAGGCCCAGCACATAGCCGGACCAGCCCACCGACACGGCTGAGGCCGCCACGGCGTATTCGAGAATCAGGGCCCAGCCGACCATCCAGGCCAGCAGTTCGCCCATCACGGCGTAGGTGTAGGTGTAGGCCGAGCCCGACACCGGGGCCATCGAGGCCAGTTCCGAGTAGCAGAGCGCGGCGACGGCGCAGACGGCGCCGGCGATCACGAACGACCACATCATCCCCGGGCCGGCCTTCTGCGCCGCCGCGGCGGTCAGCACGAAGATGCCGGTGCCGATGATGGCGCCGACGCCCAGCAGGGTCAGCTGGACCGGGCCCAGCGAGCGATGCAGTGATTTCTTCTCGGCCGTGGCCAGGATGGCGTCGAGCGACTTAACGCGCCACATGAATGTCCCCTCCGACTTACAGCCTGATGCTGCTTTTCGGCGCGGACGCTAGCGGCGCATTTCCGCGCTGGCAACGCGGTTTCCGAAGGGTGAACCTCCGACGACGCTTTCGTGAAGCGGCGCGTTGCGGCTACAGCGCAGATCGATGCTGCCCATCCACGCTGTTCTCGAGCCGCTGAAGTCCGCTCTCGCGGCCACGAACGCGGCTGTGCTCGCCGCCCCGCCGGGGGCCGGCAAGACCACGGTCGCGCCACTGGCGCTGCTGGACCAGCCATGGCTGGGCGTCGGAAAGGTGCTGGTGCTGGAGCCGCGCCGGCTGGCCGCCCGCGCCGCCGCCGAACGCATGGCGGCCACCCTCGGCGAACGGACCGGCGACACCGTCGGCTACCGCACCCGCCTGCAGACCCGCGTCGGTCCAGAGACCCGCATCGAGGTGATCACCGAGGGCGTCTTCACCCGCATGATTCTCGACGACCCCGGACTGGAGGGCGTCGGCGCGGTGCTGTTCGACGAGTTCCACGAGCGCAGCCTCGACGCGGACCTCGGACTGGCCCTGGCGCGGGAGACGCAGCAGCTACTCCGCGACGACCTGCGCCTGCTGGTTATGTCCGCCACCCTCGACATCGCCGGCGTCTCCCGCCTGCTGGACGGCGCGCCCGTGATCGAGGCCGAGGGGCGGATGTTCCCCGTCGCAACCCGATACCTCGGCCGCAACCCGGCCGAGCGCTTCGAGGAGGCGATAGCGCGGGCGATCCGCCAGGCGCTGGCCGAGGAATCGGGCTCGATCCTCGCCTTCTTCCCTGGCCAAGGGGAAATCCATCGCACCGCGCGACTGCTCGCCAACCGCCTGCCGGCCGATGTCGACCTCGCCCCCCTCTACGGCGCGCTGGACAAGGCGGAGCAGGACCGCGCTGTCGAGCCGGCGCCGGCCGGCCGACGCAAGGTCGTGCTGGCCACCTCGGTCGCCGAGACCAGCCTGACCATCGAGGGCGTGCGGGTGGTCATCGACGGCGGCCTGTCGCGCGTGCCCCGCTTCGAGCCGGCCAGCGGCCTGACCCGGCTGGCCACGGTGCGGGTCAGCCGCTCCTCGGCGGAGCAGCGTCGCGGCCGCGCCGGCCGAACCGAGCCGGGGATCTGCTACCGCCTGTGGGACGAGGAACAGACCCGCGGCCTCGTCGCGCATCAGCGGCCGGAGATTCTCGAGGCCGACCTGACCGCCTTCGCCCTCGATCTCGCCCGCTGGGGGGCCCGCTCGTCGGACGGGCTGGCCCTGCTCGATCCGCCGCCCGCCGGCGCCTTCGCGGAGGCGCGCAAGGTCCTTACGCGGCTGAGCGCGCTGGACGGGGAGGGGGCCCTCACCGACCACGGCCGCCGCCTGACCCGCATCGCCCTCCCGCCACGGCTGGCGCACATGGTCGCCGTCGCCTCGGATGCGGGCGACGCCCGCCTCGGCGCCCGGATCGCCGCCGTTCTGTCGGAGCCCGGCCTCGGCGGGAGCGAAGTCGATCTGCGGGAGCGGCTGCGGGCGCTGGACCGCGACCGCTCGCCCCGCGCCCGCGACGCCCTGAAGCTGGCCGACCGCTGGGCCCGCGGCGCCGGAGGCGGGCAGGGCGGTTCCGTCGAGCCCGGCGTCCTGCTGGCCGAGGCCTTCCCGGAGCGGGTGGCCAAAGGGCGCGGCAAACCGGGCGAGGTGTTGCTGGCCTCCGGTCGCGGCGCCTTCCTCGACCCGCACGAGCCGCTGGCGCGCGAGCCGTGGCTGGCGGTGGCCGAGCTGGGCGGCGGCGACGCCCGTGACCGCATCCGGCTGGCCGCGCCGGTCGATCCCGCCGATCTGGCGTCGCGCATCGAGATCGAGGACCGGCTGTCGCGCGAGCCCTCGGGGCGCATGACCCTGAAGCGTCTCCGCCGGATCGGGGCCATCGTCGTGGACGAGAAGGACATGGGCCGCCCCGACCGCGTCGCGATCGTCGCCGCCCTGAAGGCCGAAATCGAACGCGACGGGCTCAAGGGCCTGCGCTGGGGCGAGCGCGCGGCCGCCCTGCGCGCCCGGCTGGCCTTCCTGCGCAGCCTCGACGACGGTTGGCCCGACATCTCCGACGAGGCCCTGTTCGCCGCCCGCGGGAGCTGGCTCCACCCTTTGCTCGACGAGGTCCAGTCGCTCGACGCCATTCCCGACACGGCGCTCGAACAGGGCCTGCGCGCGCTCGTGCCGTGGGACCGCCAGCGCGCCCTCGACGAACTGGCCCCAGCCCGCCTGCAGACGCCGCTCGGCTCGGCCTCCATCGACTACGCGGCCGGGGGCGGGCCGCGCGTCGACATCCGCGTCCAGGAGCTGTTCGGCGTCACGACCCACCCGACCGTCGGCGGCGGGCGCGTGCCGCTGACCCTCGCCCTGCTGTCGCCGGCGCGACGCCCGATCCAGTTGACGAAGGACCTGCCCGGCTTCTGGGCCGGCTCGTGGAAGGAGGTCCGCGCCGAGATGCGCGGCCGCTATCCAAGGCACCCCTGGCCGGAGGATCCCGCGAGCGCCGCGGCGACCAGCCGCGCCAAACCGCGCGGGACCTGATGTCGGATGACGCGGCGGCCGCCGTCCCGCACACTGCCCGGAGGGCTGACGACGACCTGCGCCCGCCCCCGATCGGCCTGCTGCCGTTGTTCCTGCGCTTCCTGCGCTTCGGGGCGCTGGCCTTTGGGGGGCCGGTGGCGCAGATCGCCATGGTCCGCCACGAACTGGTCGAACGCGACCGCTGGATGTCGTCGGCGCGCTTCAACCGGCTGCTGGCGGTGATGCAGGCCCTGCCGGGACCCGAGGCGCACGAGCTGTGCGTGCACATGGGCGTGCGGGCGCGCGGGCGGATCGGCGGCCTGCTCGCCGGCCTCGGCTTCATGATGCCCGGCTTCCTGTTGATGCTCGCCGCCGCCTGGGCCTGGTTCCGTTTCGACGTCGGGCAGGGGGCCCTCGCCGCCGCCTTGCTGGGGGCGCAGGCGGCGGTGATCGGCCTGATCGCCCGCGCCGTGGAGCGCATCGGCCGCCACATCCTCGTCGCGCGCAGCCTGTGGCTGGTCGCGGGCCTCTCGCTCCCCGCCACGCTGGCCGGCGCCCCGTTCTGGATCGTGCTGCCGGCCGGGGCCGCGATCCACGGCCTCGCGGCCACCGGGCGGCGGGGCGCGGCGCTGGCGGCGCTCCTCGGCGCGGCCGCCGTCGCGGTCCTCTGGCTGCTGCGGCCCGCCGCGCCCGCGGCCGTCGACGTGCTCGCCGCAGCCGCCCCGGCCACCGTCCTCGCCCTCTTCCTGACCGGCCTCAAGGCGGGGCTGCTGACCTTCGGCGGCGCCTACACCGCCATCCCCTTCGTCCGCGCGGACGTGGTCCCGCGCGGCTGGATGAGCGACGCAACCTTCCTCGACGGGGTGGTGCTGGCCAATGTCATGCCCGCCCCGCTGGTCATCTTCGGAACCTTCGCCGGCTACGCGGCCGGCGGCTTTCCCGGGGCCCTGGCGGTCACCGCCGGCGTCTTCCTGCCCGCCTTCGCCTTCTCGATGATTCTCCACGACCGGCTGGAGCAGGTGGTCGGCATCCCGGCGGTGCACGCGGTGCTGGACGGGATCGCCGGCGCCGTCGTCGGGATCATCGCCGCCACCGTCCTGCAGCTCGCCGCGGGACTGGCCGGGCAGGGGACGGGCTGGCCGTTGCTCGCCATCGGCGGACTGGCGCTGGTCGCCGCCTGGACGCTGAAGGGCCGTTTCGCCGCGCCGTTGATCCTCGCCGTCGCCGCGGCGGCCGGCCAGCTCTGGCTCGCCTGACCGCCCTGCTTGCTCTTTCAGCCGGTTACGCCTAGA
>JANJTI010000279.1 GCA_024711185.1 Brevundimonas sp.
GATCCGGCAAGTCCCGCCGCCCGGCGACGCCGCAAGGCCGAACCGGCGAGCCTTCAAGGCCCGAACAGGGCCGCCAGTCGGCGGGGCGAACGGAAAACGACCACGCGGGGCGTCAGCTTCCGCCGAATACGGTCACTTCAATGCACCGACCGGGCGAAGGCCCGGCGCCCCGCTCCCTTCCCGCCTCACCGCTTCTCCGGAAGCGGCGAGGAGTCATGCCTGATCGCGCCCTTTCGGGAAGAGGGGCGGTGGAAACCTCCCGGAAAGGAGTCGTGACGCTTTTGCCGCATCGCCTCGCCAACGTTCGCCTCCGGTCCCTCGATTCACCAGCCCGTGACCATCTGCGCGGTATCGGTGCGGAACGAAGCGACGAGGTGCGGCTTTGAACAGGCCATGCTCATGCAACTGAAAAGGCTGGCGAAGCACGTCTGCACGCCCGACGAGCTCGACATGGTCGAGCACTACCGCACCGACGCCGAGAAGACGGCCGATCTGGTCGTCCACGTCGTCGGCCTGACCCTCGCCGCGGTGGGCGGGGTCGTGCTGGCGGTTCTCGCCGCCCTGTATTCGGGCATCGGCGCGGTGGCGGCCACGGCCGTCTACGCCCTGTGCCTGATCGGCATGCTGGCGGCCTCCACCGTCTACAATCTGACCCGTCCGTGCGCGGCCCGGCCCGTGCTGCGTCGCCTCGACGAGGCCGCCATCTTCCTGATGATCGCCGGCAGCTACACGCCCTTCACCACGCAGCGGTTCGAGGGGGCGTGGGCGATCGGCTTCACCCTCCTGGTCTGGGCGATCGGCCTGGGCGGGGCGTTCGCCAAGATTGTCCTGCCGCGCCTGTCCGACGCGATCTGGAGCGCCGTCTACGTCGCCTTCGGCTGGCTGGCGGTGATCGCGCTCAAGCCGATGATGGACACCGTCCATCCGCTGGCCCTCGCCCTGCTGGTCGCCGGCGGTCTGATCTACACTGCCGGCGTCTTCGTCTTCATCAGCCCACAGGTGAAGTTCCGCCGCGCCATCTGGCATGGCTTCGTGGTCACTGGCGCCACGGTGCACTGGGCCGCGGTCCTGGTGGGCGTGGTCCTCGCGCCCGGCGGGCTCGGCTAGACTTTCGCAGCCGCAGCGCGGATGCTGACGCGTCGCAACAGGATCGGGGGACGACGTGGCTGACAGGAAGTCCGGCGCCGACGAGACGGTGGTCATCAAGAAGTACGCCAACCGTCGACTCTACAACACCGCGAGCAGCGCCTACGTCACCCTGGACGACCTCGCCCGCATGGTGCGCGAGGGCGTCGAGTTCGTCGTCTACGACGCGCGCACCAACGAAGACCTGACCCGCCAGATCCTGACCCAGATCATCTTCGAGGAGGAAAGCCGCGGCGAGGCCCTGCTTCCGGTGCAGTTCCTTCGCCAGCTGATCGGCTTCTACGGCGGCCAGATGCAGGGCGTCCTCCCCGGCTACCTCGAGATGTCGCTCGACAACTTCGTGCGCCAGCAGGAACAGATCCGCGGCCAGTTCAGCAAGGCCTTCGGCGCCACGCCGGGGGCGGGTCTCCTCGACGAGATGGCCCGGCGCAACATGGCGCTGTTCACCGAGGCGATGAAGATGTGGCCGGGCTTCGCGGGGGCCGCCGCCCGTCCGGAGGAGCCGCCGAAGCCCGCCGCCGGGGACGACGCCCTGGCCGAGATGCGCCGCCAGATGGACGAGATGCGCGCGCGCCTCGACAGCCTGTCGAAGCCATGACGGACGAGGTGGCGCCCGTTTCGATCGTCGCCCCGGTCGGTCGCCGCGACCGCCGCGCCGCGGATCGCCGTGCGGCCGAGCGCCGGGCGGCCCCCACCTCGCGCGCCCTGGTCCCGGCCGAACCGGCGGACGAAGCTGCCGACGGCCCGGCAAGAGCTGCCCCGACCGCGCCCGCCGACCCCGGCGCGGCCGTCTTCGCGGCCCAGCTGATGGGACAGTCCGGCCAGCGGCGCGGACTGAAAGGCGGCCCGCCGGTGCTGGACGCCGCCCGCGCCGCCTATCTCGAGACGCGCTATTCCGGCGCGGCGGACCGGCGTCCCAGGCCCGGCCGCAGCGAGGACACGGACGTCTGACGCCGCGGCACGGTCCTTGCTGAACCCGGCGGGTTCACGCCCGTTTCCGGACCGCCGCCATGCTCAGCATCCTGACCCGCACCATCGACGTCGCCGTCGTGGCCCTGATCTTCGTCGCCTTCAGCTAGGCGACACCGCCGAAGTCCAGGTCCTTGCGGGCCGAGATGATGGTCACGATGAACCCGGCCAGCACGTCGAGCATGACCATCACCACGATCAGGAAGAAGGTCGAGGTGGCGAAACCCTTGATCAGCAGGAACTCGACCAGCACGGCCACGAAGAGGATCATCGACAGGGCGTGATTGACGATCGCCACCTTCTGGCTCGACGTCGACTTCAGCAGTTCGAAGAACAGCAGGATCAGGCTCAGCAGCAGGATCAGGTCGCCCGGCCCGACATTCCAGCTTGTTCCCGAGGCCATCGGTATGGAGAACATCGGCTCGCGCAGGATGGCGTCGGCGCCGCCTGCGGCCATGGTCGCCTCGCTCCCGCCGCCGATCAGGCTGGACAGCACCACGATGTTGTAGAGCACCACGGGGATCAGAAGCAGCGGCAGGGCGATCAGCATGACCAGGCTCCGGCGACGGACGGCCTCCAACGGCCGCGCTTGTTAACCCTGCATAGCCCCGTTCGCTCCCTGCCGCCATGCCCCCTCGCCCGGGAGGCGAGCCTCAGAACTCGCTGACCGCGCCCGGCCGGCGCGACCGCTGCTTCAGCCACATGACGCCCAGCAGGTCCGAGAGAGAGGCCACCAGCCGTCCCCAGTTGGTGTACTTCGACCGACCCGTCTCCCGATGGCGGTGTCCGACCTCGACGTAGCGGTTCTCGAAGCCCTCGCGGATCATCAGGGCCGGCAGATATCGATGGATGTGATCGAAGTACGGAAGGCGCAGGAACGCCTCCCGCCGGAACGCCTTCAGCCCGCAGCCGGTGTCGTCGGCGTCGTCCGCCAGCAGCCGCCGGCGGATCCGGTTGGCCCACCGCGACGCCCATCGCTTGGCCTCGGTGTCCTGTCGGTGCGCCCGCACGCCGCCCACAAGGGCGACGTTGACGGGTGAGGCGGTCAGCAGGTCGACCAGCCTCGGGGCGTCGGCCGGGGGATTCTGACCGTCGCCGTCCAGAGTCACGACGATCGGGGCCCGGGCCGCCAGTACGCCCGTGCGCACGGCCCGACTCTGGCCGGCGTTCGACGCATGGCTGAGCACCCGCAGCGCCGGCAGCTCCGCCATCAGCGCCCGCAGCTCGGCGAGAGTGCCGTCGCGGGAAGCGTCGTCCACGAACACCATCTCGAACGACCGGCCCGCGAAGGCCGCGGCGATCTCGCGCGCCAGAGGTCCGGCTGCTCCCTCCTCGTCATGCACGGGAACGACGACGGAAATCTCGGGGGCGGTCTCGGTCATGGCCGCTGTCTAGCCCGTTTCGTACCGGTGCGGGAGGTATGGCTGACGCGCGAGGAACCGCCGTGTTAGGAAGATGAACATGACGGCCCCCGATCTCGACCGCTTTATCGCCGGCTGGCGGGGCCCGCTCCTGGCGGCCCTCGTCGCCCTGATCGCCGGCCTGCCGGTGCTGGCGCTGCTGCCGCCGCTGGACCGGGACGAGAGCCGGTACGCGCAGGCGACGTCGCAGATGCTGGAGTCGGGGGATTATGTCGACATCCGCTTCCAGGACGAGCCGCGCTGGAAGAAGCCGGTGGGCATCTACTGGATGCAGGCGGTGGCGGTGGCGTCGACCTCGGGCGTCGAGAGCCGGGCCATCCAGCCCTACCGCATCCCCTCGATCCTCGGCGCCATGCTGGCCGCCGCGGCCTGCGCCTGGGTCGGCGCGGCGATGTTCGGCGCCCGGGCGGGATTCCTCGCCGGGGCGATGCTCGGCGCCACCTTCCTGCTGTCGACCGAAGCAGGCATCGCCAAGACCGACGCCATGCTGTGCGGGGCGGTCACCCTGGCGATGGCGGCCCTGGCGCGGATCTATCTCGCCACCCGGGCGGGTGAGCCGCCCAGGCGGACGCACAAGCTGCTGTTCTGGGCGGGTCTGGGTCTGTCGATCCTGATCAAGGGGCCCCTGGGACTGGTGGTCATCGCCCCCGCCGCGCTCCTGCTCTCCCTGTGGGACCGGAACCTTGGCTGGTTGCGCCGGCTCGGCTGGGGCTGGGGGCTGCCGCTGGTCGCCCTGATCGTGGGGCCCTGGGCCATCGCCATCACCATCGCCACCGACGGGGGCTTCTGGCGCGAGGCCATCGCGGGAGACCTGGCGCCGAAGATCGCGGGCGGACACGAGAGCCACGGCGCGCCGCCAGGAACCTATCTCGGCCTCGTCGCCCTGACCTTCTTCCCCGCCACCCTGCTGCTTCCGGCGGCGGCCATCGCAGCCTGGACCCGGCGGGCCGAACCGGCGATCCGTTTCCTGATCTGCTGGCTGGTCCCGGCCTGGCTGATCTTCGAACTCACCCCGACCAAGCTGGTGCACTACAACCTGCCGGTGTTCGGAGCCCTGGCCTTGCTGGCGGCGGCGGCCCTGACCCGTCCGATCGGACGGTGGCCGCGCTATGTCGGGGCCGCCCTGACGGTCCTCGTCGGCGTGCTTCTCGCCGCCGTCGTGGTCGCCGGGCTGACCGAGTTCGGGCGGTCCACAGCCCAGACCTGGGCCACCATCACCATCGTCTTCTCGGTGCTGGCGGGGCTGATCGGCGCCTTCCTGTTGCTGCATCGCGCCCCCGTGCCGGCGGTGATCGCCTCCCTCGCCCTCGGGGTGGTGGCGCACGGGGCGCTGGCCGGCACCCTGCGTCAGCTGAAGCCGCTGTCCGTGTCGCCCCGCCTGCAGCAGGTGCTGGAGGAGGCGGACCTGCACCCGCGCCGGGGGCGGCCCGGCCCCGTCGCCATCGCCGGTTTCCACGAGCCCAGCTTCGTCTTCCTGACCGGCCGCAACACGGAACTGACCGACGCCGCGGGCGCGGCGCGGGCGCTGGCCCAGGGCCGGCCCGCGATCGTCGAGGAGCGCCAGGGCCAGGCGTTCCGCGAGGCGGCCGCCCGGCTGGGCGTCAGCGGACGCTCGGTCGGCGTGGTCGACGGACACAACTACTCGCAGGGGGACGATGTCCGCCTGACGGTCTATGCGCCGGCCGACGAGACGCCGGCAGGGGAGTCGCAGCGGTGAGCCGTCCGATCACCATCGTCGAGGTCGGGCCTCGCGACGGATTGCAGAACGAGAAGGCGGTGCTCGAGCCCGCGGTCCGCGCCGAGCTGGTGCGGAGGCTGGAGGCGGCCGGCGCGCGGCGCATCGAGGCCGTGAGCTTCGTGCATCCGAAATACGTGCCGCAGATGGCGGGCGCGGAAGAGGTCATGACGCTTCTGCCGCGCGCGCCCGGTCGCAGCCGGATCGGCCTCGTTCTGAACGGCAGGGGCTACGACCGGGCGCTCGGGACAGCCGTCGACGAGGTCAATGTCGCCATGTCGGCGACCGACGGCTTCGGCCTGAAGAACCAGGGACTGACCGTGGAGCAGCAGGTCGGCATGCTGGCCGACATCGTCGCCGGCCGGCGCAACGCCGAGGGCGAACCGGGAGCGGCGCCGGCCCTGACCGCGACCCTGTCCTGCGTCTGGGGCTGTCCCTTCGACGGCGAGGTGTCGGTGGGACAGGTCGAGGACCTGGTGGGCCGGCTCGCCGAGCTGGGCGTCGGCGAGATCGCGCTGGCGGACACCATCGGCGTCGGCGATCCGTGGAGCGTGACCCGCAAGGTGGAGGCGGCGCGGCGGGCGGCTCCGGAAGCCACCTTGCGGTTGCACTTCCATGACACCCGCAACACCGGTCTGGCCAACGCCCATGCGGGGGTGGAGGCGGGCGTCGATGTGCTGGACGCCTCGGTCGGCGGGATCGGCGGCTGTCCCTTCGCCCCCGGGGCGACGGGCAACATCCCCACCGAGGACCTCGTCTTCATGCTGGAGCGGGCCGGGTTCTCGACCGGTTACGATCTCGACGCCCTCATCGCGACGGCGCGCTGGATCGGCGAGAGGATCGGCCGGCCGGCGCCGAGCGCCCTCAGCCGGGCCGGAGGCTGGCCGGCGAGGGTCTGAGACAAGCGCTACTTCGGCGGGTGGAAATGGGCGACAATCCGCGTGGACAAGGTCCACTCCGTGGATATGCGCCACATCGTCAGCGGCAGGGCGTCTCGAAGGCCCAGCGTATGGTCCGCGCCACGCCACGCGTGCCGGTTCGCACAAGCGGCCGGGCCGGCAGGGGCGAGGCCAGGCCATGCATGCGCCGCGCCCAGCCGGGCAGAAGGTCCACGCCCGCCTGCAGCACCAAGGCGCGGAACGGCCGGGCCGCGGGATTGCCGCCCTCTCTCGACAGCAGCAGGCGCGCCACCTCGCGGGTGCGATCGTCCACCCGAAGCTTCGCGCGCATGCTCCGGATCAGCGCCCTGGCTTCGGACTCGCTCCGGGGCAGGGGATCGGCGCCGAGGCGCTCGCCGACCACGGCCATCTCGGCGAAGTAGCGGTCGCGGTCGGCCGCCGCCATGCCCGGCTCGCCGTAGCGAACCCACCCGTTCAGGAAGCTGGTCGTCTCGGTGACGTGCACCCAGGCCAGCAGCCCGGGTTCGTCGGCCCTGTAGGGCCTTCCGTCGGGCAGAACGCCGGCGACCCGAGCGTGAATGCGCCGGACCCGGTCGATGGCGGCCTGCGCCTCTTCGCGGTCGCCGTAGGTGGTCGCGGCGATGAAGCGGGCGGTGCGGCGCAGCCGGCCGTGCATGTCGGCGCGGAAGTTGGAATGGTCCCAGACGCCGGCCAGCACCGCGGGATGAAGCATCTGCAGCAGCAGGCCGGAGACGCCGCCAACCAGCATGCCGGCGACGTCGCCATGCACCCGCCAGGCCGCCGAGCCAGGGCCGAACAGCCCGTCGGGCCGCCGCACGACGGGTCGCTCCCCCTTCTGCGGGTCGTTGAACATGCGGACGACCCGGTCGGCGATGGCGCGTCGTACGGGTCGGGCCAGCCGGTCCGACAGCGGCTCACGGATCAGGGGCGGGCGGACCGTATGCGACATGGAGGCGAAACGCTCGCACATCGCGCCGCGCTCCGCGACCTGCCGGCCAATTTCAGCGACTGCTCAGATTTCGCTCATGCCCTTCATCGAGTCTCCGACGAGACTGGCCGCCATCCCGGAACGAGGAGACAGGGGCGATGACCATGCAGGCGGAGAACGGCGGCGGGCGGCGCGGCGGGGGCTGGTGGCGGGTGCTGCCCTGGGTGGGGGCCGCGGCCCTGCTGGCGGCGCCGGCGGTCGCCATGCGGCTGGGAGCCGACGTGGACTGGACGGCCTTCGACTTCGTCGTCGCCGGCGTCATGCTGGCCGTGCCGCTGACGGTGTTCGAGCTGGCCCTGCGCGCCAGCGGCAGCCTCGCCTACCGCGCCGGAGCGGTGGTGGCGCTGGGCACGGCCTTCCTGATCACCTGGTCGAACCTGGCGGTGGGGATCATCGGCAACGAGAACGACCCCATCAACCTGATGTTCTTCGGCGTCATCTTCATCGCCGTCGCGGGCGCCTTCCTCGCCGGATTCCGGGCGAAGGGGCTGGCCGTCGCCATGACGGTCACGGCCGCGGCGCAGGCGGCGACCGCCGTCGTCGCCCTGGTCGGGGGCGACTTCGTCTTCGTCATCATCGGCGTGTTCATGACCGGCTGGCTGATGTCGGCCTGGCTGTTCCGCAAGGCGGCGGAGGAGGAGGCGCGGGCGAGGGGTTGAAGTGCGGCGGCTTGCAGCCGGCTCCAAGCAGGCCGATGCTCAAGCCATGCTGTTTCTGGTCTACTTCGCGACCTTCGCCCTGTTTTCGGTGATCTTCACGCGCGAGGTCATCGCGCCGGCTTCGGGCGCCAGCTGCGACAAACGTTGGCGCCTGTATGCGGGTGTCCTGAACACCGTGAATCTCGTCGTGGTCGTCGGAGCGGGGCTGTTGTTCGACGGCTGGATCCGCGGGCATTCATTGCTCGCCCTGGACGGGCGGCTCGACATCGTCAGCAGCAGCCTCGTCACTTTTCTGGCCGCCAGCTTCGTCGCCTACTGGCATCACCGCCTGATCCATCGAAGCGACAGGTTGTGGCGCTGGGTGCATCAGCTTCATCACAGCCCAAGCCGGATCGAGGCGCTGACGGCCTTCTACATCCATCCCTTCGACGGGCTGCTGGCGGCGCTGCTGAACGCCGCCGTCGCCTATCTCGTGCTCGGGGTCGGGCCCGCGGCCGCAGCCCTCGCCCTGCTCTACGTAACGGCCTTCAACCTTATCGCCCACGCCGACCTTCGCACACCATGGGGCCTCGGGTTCATCGTGCAGCGGCCGGAGATGCACCGGGTGCATCACGAACGCGGAGTGCACGCCAACAATTACGGCCTGCCCCTGTGGGACCTGCTGTTCGGCACCTGGCGCAATCCGAAGGTCGCGCCGGCGCAGTGCGGCTTCGCCGACGACAAGGAGCGGTTGATTGGTCAGATGCTCCTGATGAAGGACGTCGAAGGCTAGAGGTTCAGCAGGGCCGGGTCGCCGCCCTGGGCGGAGATGTTGTTGCTGATGGCCTTTTCGGCGGCGTAGCGGATCAGGCTGTACGGACCGCCGGCCTTGGGGCCGGTGCCGGACAGACCCTCGCCGCCAAACGGCTGGACGCCGACCACGGCGCCGATGATCGAGCGGGTGATGTAGACGTTGCCCGCGGGAACCAGACGCGCCACCTCGTCGGCGAAGGCCTCGATGCGGCTGTGCACGCCCAGCGTCAGGCCGTAGCCGCGGCTGGCCAGTTTCGCCGCCGTCTCGCGAAGCTTCGCAGGGTCGTAGCGGCAGACGTGCAGGATGGGGCCGAAAACCTCGCGCTCGAGGTAGTCGGGGGCCGGCACCTCGGCGATGGTCGGGGCGAACAGGTGGCCCTTGTCGGCGCCGGCCGGCAACTGGGCGCGGGCGACGATCCTCGCATCGCCCTCCAGCCGCCTCAGGTGATCCTCGAGCATCTTCTTCGCGTCGGCGTCGATCACGGGCCCGATGTCGGTCGAGGGGTCGGACGGGTCGCCGACCACCTGGGCGGCCAGAGCGCCCTTCAGCCCCTCGATCAGCGCGTCGGCGGAATCGTTCGGCACGTAGAGCAGGCGCAGCGCCGAGCAGCGCTGGCCCGAGGAGCCGAAGGCCGACAGGATCACATCGTCGATCACCTGCTCCTTCAGCGCGGTGGTGTCGACGAACATGCCGTTCAGGCCGCCGGTCTCGGCGATGAAGGGGATGATAGGGCCGGGGCGCTGGGCCAGCGCGCGGTTGATCAGGGTCGCCGTATCCGTGCCGCCGGTGAAGGCGACGCCGTCGATGCCCGGATGCGTCACCAGCTTCGCGCCGACGGTCTCGCCGCGTCCGGGGACCAGCGCCAGCAGGTTGGGATCGAGCCCGGCCTTGCAGTACAGGCGCACCGCCTCGGCGGCGACCAGCGGCGTCTGTTCGGCGGGCTTGGCCAGCACGGCGTTGCCGGCGGCCAGCGCCGCCGCGATCTGGCCCGTGAAGATGGCCAGCGGGAAGTTCCACGGGCTGATGCAGGCGAAGACGCCGCGCCCGTGCAGGACCAGCGAGTTCAGCTCGCCGACCGGTCCCTGCAACGGCTGGGGCCCGCCGAAGTCGCGCTCGGCCAGCATGGCGTAGTAGCGGCAGAAGTCGGCCGCCTCTCGCACCTCCGCGACGCCGTCGTTCAGCGTCTTGCCGGCCTCGCGGCTGAGCAGGGCGACCAGCCGGTCCATGTCGGCTTCCAGCGCGTCGGCCATGGCGCGCAGGATGGGGGCGCGGCCGGCGCCGCCGATGCGGTCCCATTTCACCTGGGCGCGGGAGGCGGCGTCGATGGCGGCGTCGATGTCGGCCCCGGTCGCCTCGGAGACGTGGCCCAGCACCTGGCGCGTGTCGAAGGGATTGGTCACCTCCTGCGGGTGGGTCCCGGCGCGCAGCTTGCCGCCGATGATGGGCCCGGAGGTCAGCTTCTCGCTGTCGACCTTCTGCAGGGCGAGGGCGTGCCGCTCGCGGTCGGCGGCCCGGGAGTAGTCGCGGCCCAGCGAGTTCTGGCGGTCCATATACATGTCCTTGGGGGTCGGGATCTTCGCGTGGCGGTCGGGGTGCGCCTCGACGGCGGTGATCGGGTCGGCGGCGACGGCGGCGGCCGGGACGCGCTCGTCCAGCAGGGCGTGGACGAAGGAGGAGTTGGCGCCGTTCTCGAGCAGGCGGCGGACGAGGTAGGGGAGCAGGTCCTCGTGCCCGCCGACGGGCGCGTAGGCGCGCACCGTCACCGGTCCGAAGGCGTCGCGGGCGGCGTCGTAGAGCGCCTCGCCCATGCCGTGCAGGCGCTGGAACTCGATCTTCACGCCGCGCTGGGTGGCCATGCGGTGCACGGCGGCGAGGGAGTGGGCGTTATGGGTGGCGAACTGCGAATAGATGTGCGGCGCCGCCTCGATCATCATCCGGGCGCAGACGAGGTAGTTGAGGTCGGTCGCGGCCTTGGTGGTGAAAACCGGATAGTCGACGCGGCCGAACTGCTGGGCGCGCTTGATCTCGGTGTCCCAGTAGGCGCCCTTGACCAGTCGCACCATCAGGCGACGGCCGGAGGTCCGGGCGAGGTCGGCGACGCGGCGGATCGTTTCCGGGCCCCGCTTCTGGTAGGCCTGCACCGCCAGGCCGAGACCCTTCCAGTCACCCAGCTCCGGCTCGTGCGCGAGCCGATCGAGCAGCTTCAGCGACAGCGCCAGCCGGTCGGCCTCCTCGGCGTCCATGGTGAAGTTGATGTCGTGCCGCGCCGCGATCAGGGCGAGGCGCAGGACGCGGGGATAGAGCTCGTCCCGGACCCGCGCCTCCTGGGTCGCCTCGTAGCGGGGCGACAGGGCGGACAGCTTGACCGAGACGCCATGGCCGGCCTCGGGGCCCTGACCCTTTGCGGTCCTGCCCACCGCCTCGATGGCGTCGGCGTAGATGCGCTCGTAGCGCTCGGCGTCGGCGGCGGTGCGGGCGCCCTCGCCCAGCATGTCGAAGGAGCAGAGCCAGCCTTCGCGGTTCGAGCGCTTCAGGGCCGCCTCGATGGTGCGGCCGACGACGAACTGCTCGCCCATGATGCGGACGGCGGCGGCGACCGCCTCGCGGATGACCGGCTCGCCGAGGCGGCCGACGATGCGCTTCAGGAAGCCGGGCAGGTCGGTCTTCGCCTCCTCGTCGACGTCGACCAGCTTGCCAGTCAGCATCAGCCCCCAGGTCGAGGCGTTGACGAACAGGCTGTCGGACTGTCCGAGGTGCGAGGCCCAGTCGGCCGAGCCGATCTTCTCGGCGATCAGCCGGTCGCGGGTGTCCTCGTCGGGGGTGCGCAGCAGCGCCTCGGCGAGGCACATCAGGGCGAGGCCCTCGCGGGTGCCCAGAGAGAACTCCTGCAGAAAGCTCTCGACCACGCCCTGCTTCTTCTGGCTGCGGCGCGCGCCTGCCACCAGGCCGAGGGCGCTCTCCATCACCGCGGCGCGTGCGCCGGCGTCCAGCGGGGTGCGTTCGAGAAGGCCGCGAACGACGGCGGTCTCGTCGGCGAACTTGCCGGCGTCGAGGGCGTCCCAGTCCTGCGACAGGGCGACGGAGGGCGGGACGTGCGCGTTCATGGCGCGCCCTTAGCTCCTTTTTCCGGCGAGCGGGAGAGGGCGCGACGTCTCGCCAATGTCGCGGCGAGGCGCTAGACCGTGTCCCCGATCAACAGGCGGAGCCTTTCGGCCCACATGCGCATCGTTCTGGCCACCGACGCCTGGGAGCCCCAGGTCAACGGCGTCGTCCGTACGCTGTCCCGGATCACGGCGGAATGCCGCGCCATGGGGCACGAGGTGGAGGTCATCGAGCCCAGCCAGTTCAAGACCATCCCGTGCCCCACCTACCCGGAGATCCGGCTGGCGCTGGGGGCAGAGGAGGAGATCCGCGAGCGGCTGCGCGCCTTCGAGCCGGAGGCGGTGCATATCGCCACCGAGGGGCCGATCGGCATCGCCACGCGGCGCATCTGCGTCGAGTGGAAGCTGCCGTTCACGACCAGCTACCACACCAAATTCCCCGAGTACGTCTCGGCCCGGTTCCCGATCCCGGTGCAGGTCGGCTACGCCTACATGAAGTGGTTCCACAAGCCGTCGGGACGGCTGATGGTGGCGACCCCGACGCTGCGCGACGAGCTGACCGCGCACGGCTTCCGCAACGTCTCGCCGTGGACCCGGGGCGTCGACACCGAGCAGTTCAATCCGGAGCTGGAGCCGATCTACGACCAGCTGGGCGGCGCGGACTGGCCGCGGCCGTTCTGGCTGAACGTCGGCCGGGTGGCGGTGGAGAAGAACATCGAGGCCTTCCTGGCGCTGGACCTGCCGGGGACGAAGATCGTCGTCGGCGACGGGCCGGCGCGGGCCGAGCTGGAGGAGAAGTATCCCGAGGCGAAATTCCTCGGGGCGCGGTTCGGGGAGGAGCTGGCGCGCTGCTTCCGGGACGCGGACGTGTTCGTCTTCCCCAGCTGGACCGACACCTTCGGCCTTGTGATCCTCGAGGCCATGGCCACGGGGACGCCGGTGGCGGCCTATCCGGCCCACGGGCCGATCGACATCATCCCGGGCTCCAACGCCGGGGCCATCGACAAGGACCTGAAGACCGCCTGTCTGGAAGCCCTGGAATGCGACCGCGGGGCGGT
>JANJTI010000169.1 GCA_024711185.1 Brevundimonas sp.
CCTCGGCGGCGGCCGGCGCGGCCGGGGCCTCGGCGAAGGCGGGCCGGGCGGCCCCCAGCAGCGCCGCGGCGCTCAGGCTGCTCAGCAGGCGGGTCGTTCGGGACATGCGGGCTTCCTCTGCAGGCGAAATCTCTCGGGCGAAGGCGTGGCGCCGTCCCGTCCGGGCGTCAATGCCGAGGTTGTCGGGAGCGCTTGCGGAGCACCGCGGGAGCGGCGACAACCGGTTCGAATGACCGTCGACGCCTTCACGCCCGATGCCCGGCCCGAGCCGCATATCTGCGATGTGCTGATCGCCGAGCGTGCGCCCCGGCTGACCGCCTCCCCGTTCTGGCCGGTGCTGCGGCCGGCGCTGTACCGGCTGCTGAACTACCGCCACGCCGTGCGGATGGCCGATGCGGTGAGGCCGCTGTCGGGGGCCGAGGCGCTTGCCTGGATGAGCGACCTGCTCGACCTCAAGGTGTCGGCCCTGAACGCCGACCGGATTCCGGCCGCGGGCCGTTGCATCGTGGTGGCCAACCACCCGACCGGAATCGCGGACGGCATCGCCGTCTACGACGTGGTCGCCGCGCGCCGAAACGACGCGGTCTTCTTCGCCAACGCCGACGCGCTGCGGGTGTCGCCGCGGCTGGGTGAGGCGGTGATCCCTGTGGAATGGGTGGTCGAAAAGCGCACCCGCGAGAAGACCCGCGCCACCCTGCAGGCGGCGCGCGAGGCGTTCGAGGCCGAGCGTTGCGTGGTCATGTTCCCGGCCGGGCGGCTGGCGCGCGTGGCGAAGGACGGATCGGTGACGGATCCGGACTGGGCCCCTACGGCGGCCTCGCTGGCGCGCAAGTACGAGGCCCCGATCGTGCCCATCCACCTTGCCGGACCCTATTCGCGGCTGTTCCACGCCTTCGACCGGGTGTCGCAGGAATTGCGCGACGTCACCCTGTTCCACGAGCTGCTCAACAAGCGGAAGAAGCCGTTCCACCTGAAGGTCGGCAAGCCGATCCCGCCGGCGCGGCTGGATATCGACGCGGGCAAGGCGACCTATGCGCTCAAGGCTTTCACCGAGCGGGTGCTGCCCGGCCAGCCGGACGCTGATTTTGCCTGAGACCGTGTTCGATCTCTCCGACGCCGACGCGACGGCGCGTCTCGGCGCCGCCGTCGCCCGGCGCCTGGCGGCCGGCGAGGCGGTGCTGCTTTGCGGGCCGCTGGGCATGGGCAAGTCGACGCTGGCCCGGGGGTTGATCCGCGCCCTGACGCGGCCGGACGAGGACGTGCCGTCGCCGACCTTCACCCTCGTGCAGTTCTACGACAGCGAGCCGCCGGTCGCGCATTTCGACCTCTACCGCCTGACCCGCCCGGAGGAGGCGTCGGAGATCGGCCTTGACGAGGCGCTGGACGAGGGCTGTGCGGTGATCGAATGGCCCGAGCGGTTGGGCGACGATCCGGCCGCCTGGCTTGGCCCGGATCGGCTGACGATCACGCTCGCGGAGACGGGCGGCGGGCGGCGTGCGACCGTTTCTGGCGCAGGGGCGTGGGAGAGCAAGGTACTGGACCTGCATGTCTGACCGGGAACAACTGCGACGCGACTTTCTCATGGCCGCCGGGTTCGGCGAGGCCGCGCGCGCGCCCCTGCCCGGCGACGCCTCGACGCGCCGATACGAGCGTCTGACCACGTCGGCCGGGGCCACGCTGATGCTGATGGACCAGCCTCCCGCGGCGGAGTCTCCGCCTTGCCATCCCGCCTGGACGCCGGATGAGCGGCGCGCCGCTGGCTGGAACGCGGTGGCCCGTCTGTCGGCCGGCCGGGTCGAGGCCTTTGCGGCGGTGGCCGAGCATTTCCGGCACGCGGGCCTGTCGACGCCGGAGATCGTGGCGGTGGACGCGGCCAACGGCCTGGCGGTGATTGAGGATCTCGGCGACGACCTGTTCGCCCGCGTGCTTGCCGAGGGCGAGCCGCAGGCGCCGCTCTATCTGGCCGCAGTGGACGCCGTCGCCCGGCTGCACATGGCCGCCCTGCTGCCCGACGTCATGCAGGGCCCCGCCGGCGACTGGCCCTTGCTGACCTATGACGCGGTGGCGCTGCAGGGCGGGGCGGACCTGTTCGTCGAATGGATGCCGAGGCTGCACCCCGGCCTCGAATTCGGACCCGAGGCCCGCGAGGAGTGGCGGTCCGCCTGGGCGCCGGTCGTCGCCATGGGCGAACAGAAGGCGTGGACCATCGCGCACCGCGATTATCACGCCGAGAACCTGATCTGGATGCCGGAGCGGACGCACCAGCGCCGGGTGGGGCTGATCGACTTCCAAGACGCAGTGCTGGCCCACCCGGTCTGGGACCTGCACTCGCTCCTGCAGGATGCGCGTCGGGACGTGCCGCCCGAACTGGAGAAGGTCGCCTTCGACCACTACTGCGAGGTGATGATGGTCGACCGCGAGTCCTACTGGCGGGACTACGTCGCGCTGGCGGCTCTGAACGAGGCCCGCATCCTCGGCATCTTCGCCCGTCTGATCGCCCGCGACGGCAAACCGCGCTATCGCCAGTTCATGCCCCGGGTGTGGGACCATCTGAACCGAAATCTGCGCGAGCCCGGACTGGAGGCTGTCGCCGCGTGGTTTGCGCGGCATGTCCCGCAAGAGAGACTGACGTGACGCCGAAGACCGCCATGGTGCTCGCCGCCGGCCTCGGCACGCGCATGCGCCCTCTGACCGACGACCGGCCCAAGGCCCTGGTGGAAGTCGGCGGCAGAGCCTTGGTCGACCATGTCCTGGACCGGCTGGCCGACGTCGGGGTGGAGCGGGCGGTGGTGAACGTGCACTGGTTCGCCGACCGGCTCGAGGCCCACCTCGCCGGGCGGGGGCGAGGGCCGGAAATCGCCATCTCCGACGAGCGGGCCGAGCTGCTGGAGACCGGCGGCGGCCTCAAGAAAGCCCGCGGGCTGCTCGGCGACGACCCCGTCTTCGTCGCCAACATCGACAGCGTCTGGATCGACCGGGGCGACGCCCTGAATCAACTCGCCCGGCTGTGGAATCCGTCAATCATGGATGCGGCGCTTCTTCTCGCGCGGCGCGAGGGCTCGATCGGTTTCGAGGGGGACGGCGACTTCTTCCTGGCCGGGGACGGGCGCCTGTCCTTCCGCGGCGAGGCGCCCGAGGCGCCCTTCGCCTACATGGGTGTGCACATCTGCCGCCCCGGCTATGTCGCCGGCGGGCCGGACGGTCCGTTCTCGCTGAGCCAGCTCTGGCGTCGCTCGGCGGCCGGGGGGCGGCTGTACGGATGCGTGCTGGACGGCGACTGGATGCATGTCGGCGATCCCGGAGCCCGCGACGCCGCCGAGGCGCGGCTGGCCGAGGCATGAGCGGGCGGTTCGATCCGTTCGCCGGCCCGGCGCCGCGCTGGCACGCGATCGAGGCGCGCCGACCCTTTCTCGAGGATCTGGCCGCCGGGGTGCTGGACTGGCTGGGCGAGCGCCCGCCCGAGACCCTGTCCGACGCCGTCGTCCTGCTGCCGAACCGGCGCGCCGCCCGGGCCTTCGGAGCCGCGCTCTCGAAGGCCGCCGAAGGCCGGGCGGTGCTGCTGCCCCAGGTCCGGCCGCTGGGCGATCTGGAGGAGGACGAGCCGCCGTTCTCGCCCGGGGAGGTGGGCTTCGATCTGCCTCCGGCGATCGCGCCCCTGACCCGCCGCTTCGAGATGGCGCGGATGATCGTCGAGCGGTTCGACTCCAGCCTGACGCCGGTGCGGGCCCTCGATCTCGCCGACGCCCTCGGAGCCTTCCTCGACTCCTGCCATCTGGAGGAGATTCCCGATCCGCAGCGCGTGGCGCGGCTGGTCGAAGGGGAGATGGCCGAGCACTGGGAGCGGTCGGCCGAATTCCTCGGGCTGGCGGTCGAGGCGTGGCCGGCGCGGCTGGCGGAGCTCGGTCTGGCGGACCCGGCGTGGCGACGGGCGACGCTGTTGCGCCGCCTCGCCGAGCAATGGGACGCGCAGCCGCCGACCCAGCCGGTGATCGCCGCCGGCTCGACCGGCTCCGTACCCGCCGCCGCCGCCGTGCTGGGCGCGGTCGCGCGCGCGCTGCGGGGCTGCGTGGTCCTCCCTGGCCTCGATCCCGGGCTCGACGAGGCGGTCTGGGCGCAGGTCGACGGCGACAACGAGCAGCATCCGCAAAGAGCGCTGAAGCGGCTCCTCGAGGCGCATGACGTCTCCCGCGACATGGTGCGTCCCTGGTTCCGGCCGCCGGAGGACGCCGCTGCCGCCCGGCGCGGTCGCGCCCGCCAGCGCCTGCTCAACGAGGCGCTGCGCCCCGCCGACGCGACCGGCGACTGGCGCGCCGCCATCCGCGACATCCGCGCCCGGGCCGCCGGGGCGGGAGCCGCCAACGACCCGATCGCCGAGGGGCTGGAGGGCCTGTCCGTTCTTCCGGTGCGGCACGAGGAGGAGGCCGCCGCCGCCATCGCCCTGATGATGCGGGAGACGCTGGAGACGCCGGGCCGGACCTGCGCCCTGGTCACGCCCGACCAGGAGCTCGGTCGACGGGTCGCGGCGCGGCTGGAGCGCTGGGGGGTGGTCGCCGACGCCTCGGCCGGACAGCCGCTGGCCCGCATGCCGGCGGGGATCCTCGTCGACCTCTGCGCCCGCTGGATCGCCGACCCGACCGACCCCCAGGTTCTCCTGGCGCTCCTGAAGCATCCGTTGGTCCGGATCGACATCGACGGAGCGACCGGCCTCGACCTCGCCGCGGCCGCGCTGGAGCGGTTCGCCCTGCGCGGGCCGCGCCTGCCGGACTTCGACCGGGTGCTCCGGAAGCTGCAGCGGGCCACCCTGCCGAACCGCGACGGCGAGCCGCCCTCGGACGGCCGTCTGGCGCGCGCAACGGCGGCGCAGGCGCTGGCCGCGCGTCTGCGCGATCTGGTCGAACCGGCGGCGGGACGGATGTCGCCGGCGGCCCCGCTGGACGCGGCCGCGCGCACGCTGGTCGAATTGATCGAGGCGCTGGCGGGTCCGACCGCCTGGGCCGGTCCGGACGGCGAGGCGGCGGCGCAGATGCTGTCGGCGCTGATCGACGGCGGCGCGGCGCTGGGCGAAGTCGCGCCCGACGATCTCGCCACCCTCGCGAAGGGGCTGCTGGCCGACACGGTGGTTCGCACCGGCGGAGCCACCCACCCGTCGCTGCGCATCCTCGGCGCGATCGAAGCCCGGCTGGTCCGCGCCGACCGGATGATCCTGGCTGGTCTGGAGGAGGGCGTGTGGCCGCAGGCGGCGCCCACCGACCCCTTCCTGTCGCGGCCGATGCGGGCCGCGCTGGGCCTGCCGCCGCCCGAGCGGCGCATCGGCCAGAGCGCCCAGGACTTCATCCAGGCCGCTTGCGCCCGGGAGGTGGTGCTGGTCCACCGCGAGCGCAGCGGGGGTCAGTCGGCCGTGCGATCGCGCTGGCTGTGGCGGCTGGACATGCTCACCCGGGGAGCGGACGCGCCGGAGACGCCGGTGCGCATCGGCGCCCCGCCCGGCGTGCTCGACTGGATCCGGGGCCTGGACGCCCCGGCTTCTCCCACGCCCGCCTATGCTCGCCGCCCCGCACCGACCCCCCCGGTGAACCGCCGGCCCCGGGATCTGCCGGTCACCTCGGTCGAACGCTGGGTGCGGGACCCTTACGCCGTTTACGCCGAGCGCATCCTCGGCCTGAAGAAGCTGGATCGTCCGGGCGAGTCGGCCGAGGCGCTGGCGCGCGGCACGGCCATCCATGCGGCGGTGGAGCGGGTGGTGCACACCTGGCCCGAGGCCTTGCCGGAGGACTGCGCTGCGGAGATCGAGCGTTTCCTGCACGAGGCGCTGGAGGAGGCCGGCTTCGCCGACGCCGCCCTCGCCCGCGAGCGGCCGCTGGCCCGCAACTGCGCCCGCTGGCTGGAACGTTTCGAGCGGGAGCGGCGGGCCCGCGGCGCCAGCCTGCTGATCGAGCAGAAGGGGGCGCTGACCTTCGACGCGCCGGGCGGACCCTTCACCCTGACGGCCCGGGCCGACCGCATCGAGCTGGATGCGCATGGCGCCGCGGTGATGGACTTCAAGACTGGTTCTGCTCCCAGTCAGAAGCAGGTGGTGCAGGGCTTCGCGCCGCAGCTGACCCTGACCGCGGCCATCCTCGCCGCCGGCGGGTTTCCGGCCCCGCCGACCGAGGCGACCGAGCTGCTCTACGTCCGCCTCACCGGTCGGCGCGATCCCGCCAGGGTCGACGACGTGGCGCGGCCATCGAACACCAACAGCCTGACCGCAGCCGCGATGGCCGAGCGCGAGCTGGAGCGGCTGAAGGTCGGCGTCGCCCTCTTCGACGACGAGGCGACGCCCTACACCTCATGGATCGCGCCTCAGTTCATGGGCAATTTCGGCGGCAACTACGACCACCTCGCCCGGGTCTGGGAGTGGCACGTGGTGGGCGGCGAGGACGAGGCTCCGGAATGATCGACGCCCTCGAAATGGCCCGCGCTCACCAGGCCACCGCCGCGGACCCCGGCCTGTCGGTCTTCGTCACCGCCAACGCCGGCTCGGGCAAGACGACCACCCTCGTGAACCGGGTGGCGCGGCTGCTGCTCAGACGGGTGAAGCCCGGCGAGATCCTGTGCGTCACCTACACCAAGGCGGCGGCGGCGGAGATGCAGGCGCGTCTGTTCGACAAGCTCGGCCGCTGGGCCGTGGCCGACGACCGCCAGCTGGCCGAGGAGCTCGCGGGCCTCGAAGACCGGGATGCGGCGAGCCTGTCCGGGGCGGAACTTTCCGAGGCGCGACAGCTGTTCGCCCGCGCGCTCGAGACTCCGGGCGGGCTGAAGATCCAGACCATCCACGCCTTCTGCGAAAAGCTGCTGCGGCGGTTCCCGCTGGAGGCTGGCGTCTCGCCCGGCTTCGAGGTGCTGGAGGACCAGGCGGCGCTGAACCTGTCCCACGCCGCCCGGGAGGATCTGGCGCGGCTGGCGCTTGAGGACCCTGACGGTCCGATCGGCGGCGCCTACGCCCACTTCGCGGTCGAACTGGACTTCCGCGCCTTCCATGCGCTGCTGGACGCCGTCGAGGCGAAGCGCGAGGCGCTGCTCGACTACCTCGAGCGCGTCGAGACGGGCGTCGCGCCCGCGCCGCGCATGCTGGTCGGCGCCGACGCGCGCTCGCCAGCCGAGGTCGAGGCCGATTTCATGCGCTGGCTCGATCGCGACGAATGGCTCGAGACGGCGGCGGCGCTCGCGACCGGATCGAGCAGCGATCGGGACTGCGCCGCGCGCATGCGGCAGGCCGCCGACGGCTGGAGCTTCGCCGCGCTCGAACCCGTGTTCCTGACCGA
>JANJTI010000281.1 GCA_024711185.1 Brevundimonas sp.
GCAGGGCCTCGGCTGGCACAGCACGCACGAGAGCGGCATCGGCGACCACACCATCACCTCGGGCCTCGAGGGGGCGTGGACCCCGACCCCGATCCGCTGGTCGATGAACTACTTCCGCATGCTGCTGGACTACGACTACGAGCTGGTGAAGAGCCCGGCCGGCGCGTGGCAGTGGCAGCCGAAGGACCAGAAGCCCGAGGACATGGCCCCGGCGGCGCACAATCCGTCCAGGCGCGTGCCGACGATGATGACCACGGCCGACATGGCCTTCAAGGTCGACCCGAAGTACCGGGAAATCGCCGAGCGCTTCTACCGCAACCCGGACCAGTTCGCCGACGCCTTCGCCCGGGCCTGGTTCAAGCTGTGCCACCGCGACATGGGGCCGAAGGCGCGCTACCTCGGGCCGGAAGTGCCGGCCGAGGACCTGATCTGGCAGGACCCGATCCCCGAGGCCGACTACGCCCCGATCGACGCCGCCGACGTGGCGACGCTGAAGCGGCGCATCGCCGAGAGCGGCCTGTCGGTCGCCGACCTGGTCAAGACGGCCTGGGCCTCGGCCTCCACCTACCGCTGTTCGGACCATCGTGGCGGGGCCAACGGCGCCCGCATCCGGCTGGAGCCGCAGCGCAACTGGGAGGTCAACGAGCCGGCCGAGCTGGACCGGGTGCTGAAGACCTACGAGCGGATCAAGGCCGACTTCGACGGCGCGGCGACGGGCGGTAAGAAGGTCTCCCTCGCCGACCTGATCGTGCTGGGCGGCTCCGTCGGCGTCGAGCAGGCGGCGAAGGCGGCGGGCCACGAGGTCGAGGTTCCGTTCACCCCCGGTCGCACCGACGCCTCGGCCGAGCAGACAGACGCCGACAGCTTCGATGTGCTGGAGCCCAGGGCCGACGGCTTCCGCAACTATCTGAGCGTGCGGTTCAGCGTGCCGACGGAGGAGCTGCTGATCGACCGCTCGCAGCTGCTCGGCCTGACCGCCCCGCAGATGACCGCGCTGGTCGGCGGCTTGCGGGTGCTGGGCGCCAACCACGGCGGCTCGAAGCACGGCGTGCTGACCGACCGGCCGGGCCAGCTGACCAACGACTTCTTCGTCAACCTGCTCGACATGGGCACGGCCTGGAAGCAGGTCGAGGACCGTGGCGACGAGGTATTCGTCGGAACCTGCCGCAGGACCGACGAGGAGAAGTGGACCGCCACCCGCACGGATCTCGTGTTCGGCTCCAACTCGCAGCTGCGGGCCCTGTCCGAGGTCTACGCGGCCTCGGATGCCGGCGGGAAGTTCGTCCGCGACTTCGTCCGCGCCTGGACGCACGTCATGGAGGCCGATCGCTTCGACCTGGCGCGGCCGCAGCGGCGGGCCGCCTGAAGGGGCTCCTCCCCGGGACCGGTCGCGGACGTTTCGGCGTCGGCGGCCGGTCGAGGTCGCGGAGGTCCGCGGATAAGAAGGGTCAATCGGCCTTTGATGTCGGCATAGGAAAGCCCTATGTCGGCCGCATGCTCCCGACCCTGCGTCAGCTCCACTATCTCAAACTCCTCGCCGAGCACGCCTCGTTCAGCCGCGCGGCCGAGGCGGCGCACGTCAGCCAGCCCGCCCTCTCCGCCGGGGTGCAGGAGCTGGAGAAGATCCTCGGCGCGCCGGTGGTCGAGCGGACGCGGGGCAATGTGCAGCTGACGGCGGTCGGGGCCGAGGCGGTGAAGCGGGCCGAGGACGTGCTGGCGCGCACCGAGGACCTGGTCGAGGCGGCGCGCAACGCCGGCAAGCCGCTGTCGGGTCGTTTCCGCCTGGGCGTCATCCCGACGGTCGCGCCTTTCCTGCTGCCGGCCCGGCTGCCGGCGCTGCGCGAGGCCTATCCCAAGCTGCGCCTGTTCATCCGCGAGGACCTGACGCCGCGGCTGGTGGCGGCGCTGAAGGCCGGGCATCTGGACGCCGCCGTCATCGCCCTGCCCTACACTGCGCCCGGCGTGGACCACGCGCGCATCGGCGACGACGAGATACTGGCCGCCGCCCCGGCCGGACACGCCCTGGCCGGCGAGGGGCCGATCGCGCCGGGGTCGCTGAAGGCCGACGATCTGATCCTTCTGGAGGACGGCCACTGTCTGCGCGACCAAGCCCTGGCCGCCTGCAACATCGAGGCGCCGAAAGGCGACGACGTCTTCGCCGCCACCAGCCTGCACACCCTGGTGCAGATGGTCTCCTCGGGTCTCGGGGTCAGCTTCCTGCCCGAGATGGCGGTGCGGGCCGGGCTTGCGGATGCCCCCGGCGTGGTGGTCCGGCCGATCTCGGCTACTGCCCCGCGCCGCGAGATCGTCGTCGCCTGGCGCGCCGGCTCCAGCCGCGCCGCCGAGGCGAAGCTTCTGGCCGAGGCGCTCAAGCTCGACTGAAGCGCTCATTACGACTCCGTAAGGTGCAGGGCGGGATTCCGCCCTGATAGGGTCCGCGCCGCTGTCCCGCCCGGAGCCCGTCCATGAAGAGCCGCCTGATCCTGACCGTCGCCGCCTCGGCCCTGCTGCTCGGGCTGCCGGCCGCCGCCCACGCCCCTGCCACGCCGCCCGCCGCCGCGGCCTCCGTGCAGGGGGCGGTGCAGGTGCCGCCGCTGGGCTTCACCCGCCGGGTGCTGGCCAACGGCATGGAGGTCTATTCGGCCCGCGACGCCTCGACCTCGAACGTGACGGTGCAGGTCTGGTACCGCGTCGGCTCCAAGGACGATCCGGCCGGGCGCTCGGGGTTCGCCCACCTGTTCGAACACCTGATGTTCAAGGCGACGAAGAACATGCCGACGGAGAGCTTCGACCGGCTCACCGAGGACGTCGGCGGCATGAACAACGCCTTCACCGCTGACGACGTCACCGCCTACTACGAGGTCGTGCCGGCCAACCATCTGGAGCGCATCCTGTTCGCGGAAGCCGACCGCATGGGATCGCTCGTCGTGGACGAACCGACCTTCGTCTCCGAGCGGGACGTGGTGAAGGAGGAGTACCGGCAGCGCATCCTCGCCAGCCCCTACGGCCGGCTGTTCGGCCTGTTCGCGCCGCAGACCATCTATCAGGACCACCCCTACCGCCGGCCCGGCATCGGCTCGATCGAGGAGCTGGACTCCTCGACGCTGGACGACGTGCTGCGCTTCCACGCCACCTACTACCGGCCGGACAACGCCATCCTGATCGTGGCCGGCAATTTCGATCAGGCGCAGCTGGACCGCTGGGTCGACCAGTATTTTGGCCCGCTGGAGCGTCCCTCCACCCCGCTGCCGACGAACGCGGTGAGCGAGCCGGAGCCTGCGGGGCCGCGTTCGGCCACCTTCCACGCGCCCAACGTGCCACTGCCGGCGGTGGCGCTGGCGTGGAACACCGTGCCCTACGCCCACGAGGACCGCGCGGCGCTGACGGTGCTGGACGGCATCCTCTCCACCGGCGAGAGCAGTCGCCTGTACCGGTCGCTGGTCTATGACCAGCAGATCGCCGCCCAGGCGGGATCCAACCCCGACTTCGCCCAGCAGGCCGGCAACCTGACCGCCTATGCGATCATGAGCCAGGATCAGAC
>JANJTI010000240.1 GCA_024711185.1 Brevundimonas sp.
ACCGCCGGGGTGCAGCGCGGGCGGATCGACTCGGTGATCGAGGGCGAACTGGTCAAGGCGCTGTTCGAGGCGCCGCGACTGATCGCCGAGGCGGTGCAGATGGACGGCGCCCTGCGGGGCGTGGCCCACGAGCTGTCCAAGGCCAGCGACGTGCTGTTCCTCGGCCGCGGCGCGATGTTCCCGCTGGCCATGGAGGGGGCGCTGAAGCTGAAGGAGATCAGCTACATCCATGCCGAAGGCTACGCCGCCGGCGAGCTGAAGCACGGGCCGATCGCCCTCGTTGACGAACTCACCCCGATCGTGGCCCTGGCCCCGCTGGACGAGGTGTTCGAGAAGACGGCGTCCAACCTTCAGGAGGTGGCGGCGCGCGGCGGGCCGGTGATCATGATCGCGCCGAAGGCCGCGCCCGATCCGCACGGGGCGGGCATCAGCCGCATCGACGCCCCCGACTGCCACCCGCTGATCGCGCCGCTGGTCTACGCCATCCCGGTGCAGCTGCTGGCCTATTACACCGCGGTGGAGAAGGGCACGGACGTCGACCAGCCGCGCAATCTGGCGAAATCGGTGACGGTGGAGTGATCGCTTCCGCGCGCGAATGCGTTAGGCTCGCCGGCTCCGCTGCTCAGGACATCGCATGACTTCGTCTCCCCGCCGCCTCCGCAAGGCCGTGTTGCCCGTCGCCGGCCTCGGCACCCGGGTGCTGCCCGGCACCAAGACCACGCCCAAGGAGCTGCTCAACGTCGTCGACCGGCCGATCCTGAGCTACATCGTCGAGGAGGCGCGCGAGGCGGGGATCGAGCACATCGTCTTCGTCACCGGCCGGGCCAAGCAGGCCATCGAGGACTATTTCGACCACCAGGTCGAGCTGGAGGCCCAGCTGGAGGCCAAGGGCAAGACCGACATCCTCGAGATGATGAACGCCGAGCTGGCCCAGGCCGGCGAGATGAGCTTCACCCGCCAGATGCAGCCCAAGGGGCTGGGCCACGCGGTGTGGTGCGCCCGCGACATCGTCGGCGACGAGCCGTTCGCGGTGATCCTGCCGGACGTCATCGTCGACTCCCAGCCGGGGGCCCTGAAGCAGCTGGCCGACGTCTACGCCGAGGTCGGCGGCAACGTCATCGGCGTCGAGCAGGTGCCGCATGACCAGACCCACAAGTACGGCATCGTCGACCCGGAGGCCCGCGACGGGCGGCGCATCCGCATGAAGGGCATGGTCGAGAAGCCGCCCCGGGGCGAGGCGCCCTCGAACCTGTCGATCTCGGGGCGCTACATCCTGCAGCCGGAGATCTTCGACATCCTCGAGACCACCGAGCGCGGCGCCGGCGGGGAGATCCAGCTGACCGACGGCATGGCCCGGCTGATGCGGAGCCAGTCCTTCACCGCCGTCGAGTACGAGGGGGTGACCCACGACTGCGGCGACAAGATCGGCCTGCTGCGGGCCAATGTGGCGCTGGCGCTGAAGCGGCCGGACCTCGGGGCGGCGGCGCGCGCGGCGATCGAGGCCCTGCTGTAGGTCAGCCGCCGAGCGTCAGCCCGGAACACGGCCGGTTTGCCCCGTGATGCGGCAGACATTGTCCAGCTGGGGCCGCCCCGACTGGCTGCCGGTCGGCGACAGGACGCCCCCCCGGGCTTCGCAGTCGGCGGCGAGGCGGCGCAGCTCTTCATTGTAGTGGTCCCCGCCCGGCCCCGTGGCGCAGGCCGACAGGGCCAGTCCGAGGGCGAGAGGGGCGCTGGCGATCGGGATACGCATGGCGGTCTCCTTGCAGGTCCTCCTCATATAAGCGCCGCTGCCCGCATCCGTTCAACGGCTTCCTCGAGGCGCAGGATATCGCGGGGCGAGGACAGCCGGTGGTCGCCGCCCTCGACGAGGTCCAGCCGGACGTCGCCGCCGGTCAGCCGTTCCACGACCAGGGCGGCGTGGCGCCACGGCACGACGTCGTCGGCGCGACCCTGAAGGATGTGGACCGGGGCCCGGACCGGCATGGGGCTGTCGAGGAGAAGCCAGTCGCGGGCCTCCTCGAACATGCGCCGGGTGAGGACGTATTCGCCGAGCCCCTCCTCGACGATCAGGGTCTCGCCGTCGCGGACGATGGCCTGGCGCTGGTGGTCTTCCAGCCCCGGCCACATCAGCCGCTCGGTGAAGTCAGGGGCCGGATTGACCAGAACCAGGCCGTGCAGCCGCTCCGGCCGGGCCAGCGCCAGCAGCAGGGCGATCCAGCCGCCCATGGACGAGCCGACCGGGATCACCGGGCCCTCGAGACTGTCGACGAGGGCGATCGCATCCTCGCGCCAGCGGCCAATGGTGGCCTGCCGCCAGTCGCCCGAGGAGACGCCGTGGGCGAAGTGATCGTAGCGCACGTAGCTCCAGCCGCGCCCGCGGGCGGCGGCGTCCAGCGCCAGCGCCTTGATCCCCTCCATGTCGGAGCGGAAGCCGCCGATCCACAGCACCGTGGGCCCGGCGCCGGGGACCCGCTTCAGGGCCAGGGTTTCGCCGTCGGGGCGGGTCAGGCGTTCGGTGTCGTCCATGGGGGCCTCGCGGATTCGCTTCCAGCCTGATAGCCAACCCCGACCAGCGAAGCGAAGGCCAAAGCGCGTGTCCGAACCCAGGGTCCTGTTCGTCACCTCCAACCGCATCGGCGACTGCGTGATCTCCTCGGGGGTGATCCGCGAGATCGGACGGCGGATTCCGGGGGCGCGGATCACAGTCGCCTGCGGCCGTCCGCCGGCGCCCTTCTTCCGCTCCGCGCCGGGGGTGGAGCGGGTCATCGTCCTCGACAAGAAGAAGCTGGCCGGACACTGGCTCGACCTGTGGAAGCAGGTGGTCGGGACCCGCTGGGAGATGGTCGTCGACATCCGCGGGTCGGCGCTGTCCTACCTCGTCCCGGCCCGGCGGCGGGTCGTCTACAACCGCTCGTGGGAGACCGGCCTTCGCAAGGTCGAGATGGTGTCGCGCCTGCTGGGCTCGGAGACGCCGCTCGAACCGGAGATCTTCCTCGACGACCGCGCCCACGCCGAGGCGGCGGCGGTCATCGATCCGCAGCTGGCCGGCGGCGCCGGGCCGGGGCCGATCATCGCCCTCGCCCCCATCGCCCATCAGCCGGGCAAGAGCTGGCCCGCGGAGCGGTGGGGCCGGCTGGTCGCGATGCTGATGGCCGAGCCGCGCTTCGCCGGCTGGCGCTTCATGCCCGTGGGCGGCCCGGGCGACCGGCCGCCGGCGACGCCCGCGCTGGAGACGGCCGGCGAGCGGGCCATCGATTTCGTCGGCAAGGGCGACATCCTCGCCTCGGCCGCCGCGATCGACCGGGCCGCCCTGTTCGTCGGCAACGATTCCGGCCTGATGCACGTGGCGGCGGCGCTGGGCCGGCCGACGCTGGGCCTGTTCGGCCCGACGGAATGGTGGCTGTACGGCCCATGGGGTCCGCAAACGCGCACCGTGGCGTCCAACGAGACCCGTGGCCAGTTCGCGCCGATCGAGGACCTGACGGTCGAGCGTGTCTTTTCCGCCGTGATCGACCTGCACGACGCCTTCGTCGGTCGCGCGAAGCCCGTCCAGCCTTGAAGAACAGGGCTTTCGCGGTCATATAGCCAGCCGAGGGGAACGCCGCGATCCGTCGCGCGCTTCGCCTCGTCAGAACCCGCCGTCCTCGACCACATAAGGAAACGACGCCCATTCGCCGTCCCATGCAAGCGCCGCCCGTGAAGGACGGGCCGCGTATGAACCAGGATATCCGCGCCCCCCGCGTGCTGCTCATCGACCAGCACGGCGAGAAGCAGGGGGTCATGCCCACCTCCGCCGCCCTCGAGGCCGCCGAGGAGGCCGGGCTGGATCTGGTCGAGATCGTCGCCACCTCCGACCCGCCGGTCGCCAAGATTCTCGATTACGGCAAGTTCCGCTTCCAGGAGCAGAAGAAGAAGGCCGAGGCGCGCAAGCGCCAGAAGGTCGTCGAGCTGAAGGAAATCAAGCTCCGGCCGAACATCGACACGCACGACTACGAGGTGAAGGCCAAGGCCATGACGCGCTTCTTCGAGGAAGGCGACAAGGTCAAGGTCACCCTGCGCTTCCGGGGTCGCGAGATGGCCCACCCCGAGCTGGGCATGAAGCTGCTCAACAAGGTCCAGGCCGATTTCGAGGAAGTGGCCAAGGTCGAATATGCGCCGCGCATGGAAGGCCGGCAGATGATCATGATCCTGGCGCCGCGGTAGGCTTCGGGTTCAGACGAAACAGGATGCGCCCCGGTCGGAAACGGCCGGGGCGTTTCCGTTTCCGGCGCCGCCGATCCCGGCTAAGCTGGACTCATGTCCGCTCCCGCCGCGCCTCCCCCGTCGAAGCCCCAGGCGCCGGCCCTGGCGGTGCTGTTCTCGGTGGTGTTCATCAATCTGGTCGGCTTCGGCCTGGTGGTGCCGCTGCTGCCCTTCTTCGCCCTGAGCCTCGACGCCGCGGCGTGGCAGATCACCCTGATGTTCTCGGCCTATTCGCTGGGCCAGTTCTTCGCCGAGCCGTTCTGGGGACGGCTGTCGGACCGCGTCGGCCGCAAGCCGGTGCTGCTGGTCACCCTGATCGCCAACGCCGTCGGCTATCTGGCGCTGGCCTTCGTTCCAAACATCTGGCTGGCGATCGCCGTGCGGCTGTTCACGGGCCTCGGCGCCGGCAACATCTCGACGGTGCAGGGCTACGTCGCCGACGTCACCCCGCCGGAGAAGCGGGCGGGCCGGATGGGGCTGATCGGCGCCGCCTTCGGCCTCGGCTTCATCGTCGGCCCCGGCCTGGGCGGCCTGCTGACCCAGCCGCAGCTGGGCCGGCTGGGCTATCAGCTGCCGATCTTCACCGCCGCGGCGCTGGCCGCCCTGGCCGCCATCGGGGTGATCGTCTTCCTGCGCGAGAGCCGGGCGAAGGCCGATCCGGCCGCGCCGCGGCCGCGCTTCCTCGCCGGGCTGCACGAGGCGCGCGCCAACCCGGTGGTGTCGCGCGTCCTGCTGGTGACGCTGGTCTACATGGCCGGTTTCTCGGCCATGGAGAGCGTGTTCGGCCTGTGGGCCGGCGACCGCTACGCCTGGGACGCCCGCGAGGTCGGGCTGGCCTTCATGATCGTCGGCATCGTCTCGACCCTCAACCAGGGCTTCTTCGCCGGGCGGCTGGCGCGGCGTTTCGGCGAGGCGCCGGTGCTGGCCTTCGGCATGCTGCTGTTCGGAAGCTCGCTGGTGGCCCAGGTGCTGGCGCCGGTGGCCTGGTTCCCGGCTGTGACGCTGGACCTCGGCCTGTGGACCCTGCCGGTGGTGCAGGGCTGGATCATCCCTATCGTCATGGCCGTGGGAGCCGCCGGCATGTCGCTGGCCATGCCGAACGTCTCGGCCCTGATCAGCCGCTCGACGCCGGCGGACCGGCAGGGGGCGATGCTGGGGCTGAACATGGCCTCGGGCTCGATCGCCCGCATCTTCGGTCCGATCGCGGCGGGAACCCTGTACTCCGTCCTCGGCCACGACTGGCCGTTCCTGGTGGGCGCGGCCCTGACCGTGCCCGCGGCGGTGCTGGCGCTGAACGCCGGGCGGGCCTTCCGCAAGCGCCAGGCGGTGGAGGCGGCGGAGGCCTCGCCGGCCTGATCCGGCTTGCCTTCCCGGCCCGCTTCGACTAGAAGCCGCGCCTTCGCGTACCGGACCGCCGGGCGAACAGGCATGCCTGGGCGGTCTCTGAAACTCCGGGTCCAGCACCCGGCAAAGGAGATGAAATGCCGAAACTGAAGACGAAGTCGGGCGCCAAGAAGCGCTTCAAACTGACGGCGAGCGGCAAGGTCAAGGCCGGCGTGGCGGGCAAGCGCCACCGGCTGATCAGCCACAACTCGAAGTACATCCGCCAGAACCGCGGCACCGCGGTGATGTCGGACGCCGACGCAAAGAAGATCAAGTCCTACATGCCGTACGCCTGATCGGCGCGCGCTCGGACAGATCATCCAGTTTGAAGGAATAGAGATATGGCTCGTGTGACCCGCGGCGTGACCTCCCACGCCAAGCACAAGAAGGTCCTGAAGCAGGCGAAAGGCTTCTACGGCCGCCGCAAGAACACCATCCGCGCCGCCAAGGCGGCGGTGGACCGCGCCGGGCAGTACGCCTACCGCGACCGCCGGACCAAGAAGCGCAACTTCCGCGCCCTGTGGATCCAGCGCATCAACGCCGCCGCCCGCCTGGAAGGCTTCACCTACTCGCAGTTCATGCACGGCCTGTCGAAGGCCGGCATCGAGCTGGACCGCAAGGTCCTGGCCGCGATGGCCGCCGACGAGGCCGGCTTCAAGGCCGTGGCCGACAAGGTCCGCGCCGCGCTCGCCTAAGCCGCTTTCCCGCGACGGAAGACGCAAAAGCCCTCCGGCCCGCGCCGGGGGGCTTTTTGCTTTGCGCCGCAACCGCTAGACGACAGGCGACATGACCGACCTCGCCCAGCTCGAACTCGACCTGATCAACGCCATCGGGGCGGCGGAGACCGCCGCGGCCGTGGAAGAGCTGCGCGTCGCGGCCCTGGGCAAACAGGGCTCGATCTCCGGCCTGCTCAAGGGCATGGGGGCGATGAGCCCCGAGGAGCGGCGGGAACGGGGGCCGATGATCAACGGCCTGCGCGACCGGGTGTCGGCGGCGCTGGCGGCGCGCAAGGCCGAGCTGGAGGCGGCCGAGCTGGACGCCCGGCTGAAGGCCGAGCACGTCGACCTGACCCTGCCGTCACGGCCGCGCCGCAAGGGCAGCGTCCACCCGACCATGCAGGTGATGGACGAGATGATCGCCATCTTCGCCGACATGGGCTTCGCGGTGGCGGAAGGCCCGGACATCGAGGACGACTTTCACAACTTCACCGCCCTGAACTTCCCGCCGAAGCACCCGGCGCGGGAGATGCACGACACCTTCTTCCTGACGCCCGACCCGGAGACCGGCGAGCGCAAGGTGCTGCGCACCCACACCAGCCCCGTGCAGGTGCGGACCATGCAGACGCAGAAGCCTCCGATCCGGATCATCGCCCCCGGACGGACCTTCCGGAAGGACTCCGACGCCACCCACACGCCGATGTTCCACCAGGTCGAGGGCCTGGTGATCGACCGCGGCATCCACATGGGTCACCTGAAGTGGACGCTGGAGACCTTT
>JANJTI010000242.1 GCA_024711185.1 Brevundimonas sp.
GACGCCGTCGCGCGAGCGCTCCTTGACCAGGATCAATGCGCGCTCGCCGGCCAACAGCTCTCGTTGTCGATCTGGAGGAGACCATGTCCCGGCGCCTCGACTGCCCGCAACAGACCGGAGACCGCGCGCTCGATGCCGCGCTGGCGGCATCCTTCCCGGCCAGCGACCCGGTGGCTGCGCTCGTGCCAGCGCCGGAGCGGCGGCCGCCCGGTCGACGAGAGTGCAGGCGAGGGCCGGCGGACACAGGAAACGCGGAGAAGCGGCCGTGACCTACAGAAGCATTCTCACCCTGGTCGACGGCAGCAGTCGGGCGGAGCATTGCGGCCGCGTCGCCGCCGGGCTGGCCGAGCGCTTCGGAGCCCGGCTGACGGGCGCCTTTCCGCGGCCGGCGCCGCCGGTGTCCGCCTGGGACCAGCCCCTGGACTGGGGGCTGACCCCGTCCATCCCGCCGCCCCTCTCTGCCGAGGTCCTCGCCGCCCACGAACGCCGCAGCGACGCCCGGGGCGAGGACGCTCGTATGGCCTTCGAGGCCGCTGCCGCCAAGGCCGGCTGTCGATCCGACTGGCTGGTCATTTCGGGGGAGAGCGCCGCCGGCGCCCTGCGACTGATGCGGCGGACCGATCTCGCCGTCCTTCCGAGCGGCCGGCTTCCCACCGTCGGTCCGGTCGGCGCGAGCGCCGTCGACCTGGTCCTCGACAGCGGCGGCCCGGCCCTGCTGCTGCCGGACCGTCCCGGTGCAACGCTTCCGGGGCGCCGCATCCTGGTGGCCTGGAACGGCAGCCGGGAGGCGGCCCGGGCGCTGCGAGACGCCTGGCCGTTTCTCACGATCGCCGAGTCGGTTCGCGTCGTTCTGGTCAGACCCGCCGAGGCCGAGGAGCCCGACGCCCTTCTGCAACGGCACTTCGAGGACCACGGCCGCGCCGTCGAACTCGTGGTCGTGCGGGAGCCTGACGCCGGAGGGGCGGACGCGCTGCGCGCCGAGGCGGAGGCGATGGGCGCGGACCTGATCGTCATGGGCCTGTACGGCCGATCCCGTCTCCGCGAGACCATACTGGGGGGCGTCAGCCGATCGCTTCTCGACGCCGGCATCCCCCTGTTCGCCGCCCACTGAGTCCATCGTCGCCCTTTGGGCGCGGCCGGGCCATCGCCCAAGGAGCCCGCTCTTGAGATTTCCTCCCCCGTTCAGAGATCGCGCCGACGCCGGCCGTCAGCTGGGCGAGGCGCTCGCCGAGCGCAACGTGGCCGACGTGATCGTCTACGCCATACCCCGCGGCGGCGTGCCGGTGGCGCTTGAGGTCGCCCGCGCGCTCGATGCCCCGCTGGAGCTGGTGCTGGCGCGAAAGATCGGCGCGCCGGACAATCCCGAGCTGGCACTGGCGGCGGTGATCGCCGGAGCGCGGCCGAGAACCATCATCAACGAGGAAATCGTCCGTCTCAGCGGCGCCACGCCGGATTATCTGGAGAGGGAACGCGCCGCCGCTCTCTCGGAGATCGAACGCCGGCGGCGGATCTATCTGGGGGATCGTCGGCCGCTGGATCCCGCAGGCCACGCCGTGGTGCTGGTCGACGACGGCCTGGCCACCGGCGCCACCGCCCGCGCCGCGGCCGCCGGCCTGCGCGCCCAGGGGGTCCGCCGCATCATCCTCGCCGTCCCGACCGGCCCGCATTCGCTCCTCCGCGCCCTGAGAACCGAACTGGACGAGGTCGTCTGCCTGCACGAGTCGGACGATTTCAGCTCTGTGGGCGAGGCGTACGGCGACTTCCGTCAGGTGGAAGACGACGAGGTCGTGGCGGGGCTCGCCGCGGCGCGCGTCGGATGACCCGGTCTTCGCCCACCTTCCCGGCCGCGGCGAACTGGGTGGCCGGCCTGGACGAACTCGGGCTCGACGATCTGCCGCGGGTGGGCGGCAAGACCGCGTCGCTCGGCGAGCTGCGCCGGTTGCTGCGCGACAGACCGGTGTCGACGCCGGATGGCTTCGCGGTGACCGCCGCGGCTTATCGGGACGCCCTCGACGCCGTGGACGCGTGGTCCCGGCTGTCCGCCCTGTTCGCGGACCTGGACGTGCAGGATGTGGCCCGGGTCGCCGCCTGCGGACAGCGCGCGAGGGACATCGTCTATGACGCCACGGGCGGCGCAGAGCTGAAAGGGGCGATCGCGGGTGCCTACCGTGCGATGAAGGGGCCGTCCGGCCGACTTCCGCGCGTGGCCGTCCGGAGCTCCGCCACGGCCGAGGATCTTCCCCACGCCAGCTTCGCCGGCCAGCACGACAGCTATCTTCACATCCGTGGCGAGGCCGCGCTGGTCGAGGCCTGCCGGCGGTGCTTCGCCTCGCTGTTCACGGATCGCGCCATCGTCTATCGGGCCCGCAACGGCTTCGATCACCTGAAAGTCGCGCTGTCCGTCGCGGTGATGCGGATGGTCGACGCAGACCGCGGCGCCAGCGGCGTCGCCTTCACCCTGGATACGGAAACCGGCTTCCCCGACGTGGTGTTCATCAGCGGCGCCTGGGGGCTGGGCGAGGCCATCGTCCAGGGGCGGGTGTCGCCCGACGAGTTTCACGTCCACAAGCCCACCTTCCGCGCCGGCGCCCGCGCGGTGCTGAGGCGGACGCTCGGCGGGAAGCAGATCCGGCTCGTCCGGCCGGGCCGCGCGGCCGACGCCGGCCGGCTGGTCGAGCGCGCCGTGCCGAAGCGCGACCGCGAACGCTTCTGTCTGACCGATGACGAGGTGCTGGCGCTGACGGGGGCGAGCCTCGCCATCGAGGATCACTACTCCCGGAGGGCCGGACGATGGAGCCCAATGGATATCGAGTGGGCCCGGGCCGGCGATGACGGCCGCCTTTACGTCCTTCAGGCGCGGCCGGAAACGGTCGCCAGCCGGCGGACGCCCGGCGTGGTGGAGACGCGACGGCTGAGGTCCGTTCCCGGGTCCGCGCTCGTCACCGGGCGCGCCGTGGGGCAGGGCGTCGCCTCCGGAGCCGTACGGGTCATCCGGACGGCGGTGGATCTGGAGACCTTC
>JANJTI010000251.1 GCA_024711185.1 Brevundimonas sp.
GGTGGCCTGGGCGCCGCGCCACACCCGCACGCGTCCCGACCCGTCGCCGGCGGTGACCACCACCTGGCTCTGGAACACGGTCCGGCCGATTGGATCGACGGCGACGACCTCGGTGACGCCGTAGCCCTTGCCGGTGATGTACAGGGTGTTGGAATCGACCACGGTCACATCGGCGATCTGGGGGTTGCCGACGATGACGGAACCGGCGGGGCCGCGCAGTTGCACGCGCTGGGCCTGATCGATCTCGACGCTCAGCCGCGACTGGGCCGAGACCCCGGCAGGAGCAGCCAGCACGGCGAGCGCCGCGGCGATGGCGGCAGGGCGGAGAGGAGGGGTCATGGCGACGTCTTCCATTGAACGGGCGCGCGCGAAAGCGTGACCCGGACACTGCCTGCGAAACCTCAAGAAAGTCTGAAACGGGCCGCCGCCGGGAAGCTGTGGCGCCCGGGCGGTCAAGCTGTCGCGGGCCTCTGGATGTCGACGATCTAAGTAAACAGGCGAGTAACCACGCCCGGCGACCGCGCCTTAACCCATATGCGCGATAACCATCCTGCGTTCTGGGGGTCAAGCGGGCTGCCGGCTCCCCCCGCGTCAGTTAGCTCGCTAGATCCAAACCTGAGGATACAGATCATGACCAAGTTCGTTTCGAAGTTCATGTCCGACGAGTCGGGCGCCACCGCCATCGAGTACGGCCTCATCGCCGCCCTGATCGCCGTGGTCATCATCTCGGCCGTCACGGCCCTGGGCACGACCATCAAGACCAAGTTCAACGCCGTGGTGACCGGCATGGGCGGCACCGCCGGCGAATAAACCGCGCGAATTCGCAAGTTCAGGGGGCCGGGGCGGCGACGCTCCGGCCCTTCTGTCTTGTGCACCGGGTTTTAACGGCCGCCGTGTGAGAGGGGGCGGCATGGACCTGCTGACCCTCGCGCTGCTCGGCGTCATGCCCGCCCTCGTCATCGTGGGGGGGCTCAACGACCTGACGACCATGAAGATCCCGAACTGGATCTCCGGCCTGCTGGTCCTTTTCTTCTTCCCCGCGGCCTTCGCGGTGGGCCTGCCGCTGCCCCAGCTGGCAGCACATGTGGGGGTCGCCGTGGCGGCCTTGCTGGCGGGGGCGGGGATGTTCGCCCTGCGCTGGATCGGCGGCGGCGACGCCAAGCTCATGGCCGCGGCCTGTCTCTGGCTGGGCCTGACCGGCTCCGGCATGTTCCTGCTGTGGACCGGCGTGGTGGGCGGCGTCTTCTGCCTCGCCCTGCTGTTCGCCCGTTTCCACGCGCGTCCCTACCTCGCCGGCGCGCCGGGATGGATCGTCCATCTGATGGAGCCCAAAGGCGACATTCCCTACGGCGTGGCGATCGCCGCCGGAGCGCTTCTGGCGTGGCCGGAATCTCCGCTCATGCTGCGCTTCATCGGGGCCTGAGGCGGCGGCCCGGCCGGTTTAGGCCGGCGTTAACTCCCTGACGGGCATGGTCGTTAACGGTAGGGGACCGCCGAACCGTCCGGGTCGGCCCGGTCCCGCCGGAGACCGCTGATGAAGCCCGCCCGCATCATTGTCATCTGCATCGCCGCCGTCGCAGCCATTGGCCTGGCGCTGGTCGTGCGCGCCATGGGTTCGTCGTCCGGCGAACCGGCCGCCGTGGCCGCCGCCGCCCCGGTGGAGTCCCGGCCCATGGCCAAGGTGCTCGTCGCGGCGCACGACCTTCAACCCGGCCAGCGCCTCACAGAGGGCGACATGGCGTGGAAGGACTGGCCGGTCGATGCCGTCGGCGCCGCCTTCATCACCGACGGCTCCGTCCCCCTTGAGGCCACCGACGTGGCCGAGGCCGTGGACCGGCCCGAGGGCGCGGTCGCCTCGGTGACGCGCGCCGCCGCCAACCTCGCCGGAGGCGGCGCCAAGGCCGACTACGTCGGTTCCGTCGTCCGCGATCCGATCGCCGCCGGAGAGCCGATCACCGGCCGCAAGATCGTTCGCGCCGGCGACAGCGGCTACATGGCCGCCTATCTCGAGCCCGGAATGCGGGCCATGGCCATTCGCGTCACGGTCGAGACCGCCGCGGGCGGCTTCATCCTGCCGGGCGACCGCGTCGATGTGGTTCTGACGCGCGAGACCAACCTGTCGAACATGGGAGCCCAGGAGGGCGATCGCTCGAAGTTCACCTCGGCCACGGTCATGCGCAACATCAAGGTCCTGGCCATCGACCAGTCGACCCGGGCGGGTGACGACGCCCAGGCCGTGGTGGGCGCCACCGCGACCCTGGAGGTCAGCCCCGGCGACGCCGAGGCCCTCGCCCTGGCCAAGTCGGAAGGCGAACTCAGTCTCGTTCTCCGATCCTACGCCGACGCCGGCGGCCCCTCCGGCGCCGTCGTCGGCGGTCGCAGGGAAGTGTCCGCTGTCCGCGTCTATCGCGGCGGCGCTCCGGAAGTGGTGGTCGTCCAATGAAGCGCCTGATCGCCGTCGCCCTCTCGGGTCTCGCCGTCGTCGCCGCCGGGCCCGCGCCGGAGGCTGTCGCCCAGACCCGCGCCGCTGTGTCGATGGGCTCTCAATCCCAGCTCATCAACCTCCCGCGCGGCTCGTCGATGGCGATCGACCTTCCCGCCGACGCGCGCGACGTCATCGTGCCCAACCCGGCCGTCGCCGAGGCGATGCTGCACTCCCCGCGCCGGATCACCGTCATCGGCCTGGCGCCCGGCGAGACCGACGCGGTCGTGCTCGACAATGCGGGCCGCACCATCCTGTCGCTTCGCATTCGCGTCGATGCCGGAGTCTCAGCCCTGCAGGACACCCTGGACCGGGTCATGCCGGGTTCGCGGGTGCGCGCCGAGGCCGTCAACGACAGCGTCATCCTGACCGGGCTTGTGTCCAGCCCCGGCGAAGCGGACAGGGCCAGCCAGGTGGCTCGCGCCTTCGTCTCGGCGCCTGAGAAGGTCATCAACATGATGACCATCGAGGGCTCGGACCAGGTCATGGTCAAGGCCCGCATCGTCGAGGTGCAGCGCACCGCGATCAAACAGCTCGGCCTCGACGTCGACGCGGTTCTCGCCAACGTCGGCGACGGTCTGAGCTTCGCCCAGCGCGCCACCTTCGCGGTCTCGGGAAGCCAGCTTGGCGGCGGCTTGCTGAACTATGTCGACCGCTCCGGCGACGGAAACCTGCTCGACACCAATCTGCGCGCCTTCGAACGCGCCGGCCTCGTGCGCATCCTCGCCGAGCCGAACCTGACTTCGGTCAACGGGGAGAACGCCGAGTTTCTCGCTGGCGGCGAGTTTCCGGTCCCTACCGGCCGCAGCGTCGACGCCACCACCGGTCAGGTGACGGTCGGCATCGAGTTCAAGCCGTTCGGCGTGCGTCTCGCCTTCCGGCCGATCGTCCTGTCCCAGGGCCGCATTTCGCTGCAGCTCTCGACCGAGGTCTCCGAACTGACCACTGCCGGGGCCTACACCTTGGGAGGGACCGCCGACGACGGGCTGGTCATTCCGGCGCTGAACGTCCGCCGCGCCTCCAACACCGTCGAGCTGCCGTCCGGGGGCTCGCTGATGATCGCCGGCCTGCTGCGCGAAGACACCCGCCAGAATGTCGACCAGCTGCCGGGAATCGGCGACCTGCCCGTGCTCGGCGCCCTGTTCCGGTCGCGCGACTACCTGTCCGGTGAGACCGAGCTGGTGATCATCGTCGAGGCCTACATCGTCTCTCCGACATCGCCCGGACGCCTGCAGACGCCCGCCGACGGGCTGCAGATCGCCAGCGACGCCCAGACCCTCCTGTTCGGCCAGCTGAACCAGCATTACGCGCCCCGCGGCGTCGCCCAGCCCGCCCCGGCCAGCGGCTGGAACGGCCCCGTCGGCTACGTGATCGAATGAGGTCGCTCCCGATGCGCTTCCTGCCGCCTTTCCTCGTCCTCGCCGCCGCACTCGCGGGCTGCGCCGGGACGACCGGGTCGCCGCCGCCGCTGACGCCGCTGTCCCGCTATGCCCTGCAGGTCGAACCCGGCCTCGACCGCATCGCTCTCGCCGTCCACGACAGCGGCCTCTCGGCCAACCAGGAGGCCGCGCTTCGCGCCCTGGCGGGGCGGTATGGCGCGACCGGAACGGGCTGGGTGCAGGTGCAGGGCCCGGCGGGCGACGATCCGGCCGCGGCCCGTCAGACCTGGGCGGTGCGCGCCGCTCTCGAGGGCGCCGGCGTCCCCGGCGAGCGGATTCGCGTATCGTCCTACGACGCGCCCGATCCCCGCGCGCCCGTGCTGGCCGGTTTCGAAACCGTGCAGGCGGTCGTCCCCAACTGCGCCGCCGAGCCGCGCAGCATGGGCCCCCGCTATTCGAACCAGTCCTCCCCTGGCCTCGGCTGCGCGATCACCGCCAATATGGCGGCCCAGATCGCGGATCCCCGGGACATCCTCGGAGCGCGCGCCATGAGCCCGGCGGACTCCGGACGCGCCGCCGTGGTGTTCCAGAACTATCGCGCCGGCGAGCAGTCCTCGACGCCGCAGGAAACCCTTGTGCAGGGGCGCATCGCCCGGGCTGTGGAATAGCGCGCCATGAGCAATGCCTTCGCCCCCCGCCCGTTCGAGGATGTCGAGGACGAGTTCGACCTCGACATGGGCTACGCCGCTCCCGACGGGCCGGTCCCGTCCGCGCCGGCCGGGTCGCATGCGCCCCCCGAAGAGCGGGCGCCGCTGCGCTTCTCGGCCCCCGCTTCGGCCGCGCCCGCCGGCTACGCCCCCGCCGAGGCGGCGCAGGTTCCCGCGGTGTCCGAATTCAATCCGGTGGGCGATCTGGTCGCCGGCGCCGCCGCGGCCTTCTCGCCGCCGGTTCACGCGGGCCACGCCGCCGAGGTGTCGGTTCCGCGCATCGCCATCCACGTCTTCGCCGAACGTCAGGACACCCTCGCCGCCGCCGAACGCGCCGGCCAGGACCGCCGCCTGTCGCGCGCCACCACCCAGATTCGCATCGGCGGCGTCGCCGCCGCGATCGAAGCGTACCGGCACGAGCCGACGCCCCCGCTGATCATCGTCGAATGCCTCAAGGACCCGCAGACCTTGCTGTGGGAAGTCGACCAGCTGGCCGAGGTCTGCGACGCGGGCACCAAGGTGGTGATCATCGGCGCCACGAACGACATCCTGCTGTTCCGGGAGCTGATGCGCCGGGGCGTCAGCGAGTACCTGGTCGCGCCCGTCCAGCCGCTGCAGCTGATCTCCGCCATCGGCGGCCTGTTCGCCGACCCGGCGCAGCCGTTCGTCGGCCGTTCGATCGCCTTCGTCGGCGCGCGGGGCGGCGCGGGGGCCAGTTCGGTGGCCCACAACACCGCCTACGCCATGTCCGAACGGATCGGCGCCAACACGGTCATCGTCGATTACGACCTGCCCTTCGGCACCGCCGGGCTCGACTTCAACCAGGACCCGCTCAACGGCGTCGCCGACGCCCTGAGCCAGCCCGATCGCCTCGACCCGGTGTTGCTCGACCGCATGATGGTGCGTTGCACGGACAAGCTCAGTCTGTTCGCGGCCCCGGCCACGCTGGACACCGACTGGGAGGTCTCCCCCGAGGCGTTCGAGGAGGTCACCACCCAGATCCGCTCCACGGCGCCCTTCGTCGTCCTCGACCTGCCGCATCTGTGGTCGAGCTGGATGCGGCGGACCCTGATCGCCGCTGACGAGGTGGTGGTGGTGGCGACGCCGGATCTGGCCTCGTTGCGCAACGCCAAGAACATGATCGACCTGATCAAGCAGGGCCGTCCCAACGACGCGCCGCCGCGGCTGGTGCTGAACCAGGTGGGCGTGCCCGGTCGGCCGGAGATCCCGGCCAAGGAGTTCGGCAATGCGCTCGGAGTCCATCCCAGCCTGATCATTCCGTTCGA
>JANJTI010000254.1 GCA_024711185.1 Brevundimonas sp.
CGGGGCCTCTCCTAGCCCTTCTCCCCTCAGGGGAGAAGGTGGCTCGCGGAGCGAGACGGATGAGGGGGCTGGTTCGTTCAGGCTCCCGAACCGCCGGCTCGCGCCAACCTTCACCCTCATCCGAGCAGCTCCGCCGCCCACCTTCTCCCCCGAGGGGAGAAGGGAGGGACATGACATGAGGCCCCTCCGCAACCCTGTCATCCAGGCCGTCCTGGCCTGGACGCTCGCCAGCTGGATGCGCTTCTGCTTCGCCACCATCCGCTGGACCCACGTCAATCCGCAGGCCCCGGAAGCCATCTGGAAACAGGGCGGCGGCGTGCTGTGCGCCTTCTGGCACTCGCGCATCGCCCTCAGCCCCGCCTGCTGGCCCCTTGATCGCGCCACCCCGGCCAAGGCGCTGATCTCGCTCAGCCCCGACGGCCAGTTCATCGCCCGGGCCGTCGGCCGGCTCGGCTTCCCCGCCATCCGCGGCTCCTCGGCCAACAAGGACAAGCTGGATCGGGCCAAGGGCGGCTCCCGGGCCCTGCGCGACGGGCTGAAGCAGCTCAAGGTCGGGGCGCTGGGCGTCACACCCGACGGGCCGCGCGGTCCGGCCCGGACCATGGCCGAGGGCTTCCCGCTGATGGCCAAACTGTCGGGCGCGCCCGTGCTGCTCATCGGCCTCAGCTGCAAACCGGCCATCCGGCTCAACAGCTGGGACCGCGCCGTCCTGCCGCTGCCGTTCGGCAGGGGCGCCATCGTCTGGGACGAGGCCCGCTTTCCCGAAGGCTCGGATGTCGCTGCGGTCGCCGCCGACTGGACGGCGCGCCTGACGGCCGTCGAGGCCGAGGCCGACCGGATCACCGGCCTGGAGCGGATCTGACGTGAGCCCGGCCCTGCTCCTCTACCGGCTGGCGACGCGCCTGCTCGAACCGCTGGCTCCGCGCCTGCTCGACGCCCGGGCCCGCAAGGGCAAGGAGGACCCGGTCCGGGTCGACGAGCGCCTCGGCGTCGCCTCCGCACCCCGCCCGGCCGGCGACCTCGTGTGGCTGCACGGCGTCAGCGTGGGCGAGAGCCTGTCGCTGCTGCCCGTCGTCGAGCGCTTGCGCAAGGTGCGGCCGGATCTGGCGATCCTCGTCACCTCGGGCACCGTCACCTCCGCCACGCTTCTGGGCCGGCGTCTGCCCGAGGGCGTCATCCACCAGTACGCCCCCGTCGACGGGCCCGCCGCCGTCGCCGCCTTCCTCGACTACTGGCGACCCGCCGCCGGCGTGCTGGTCGAGAGCGAACTGTGGCCCAACCTGATCCTCGAGGCCCGGCGCCGCGAAGTCGCCCTCGTGCTGGCCAGCGCCCGCATCACGGAGAAGACCGTCGAGGGCTGGCGCCGCTTCCCCGGCGCGTCCCGGCGGATCGTCGCCGCCTTCGACCGTATCCTGCCCCAGGACGACGCCTCCGCCGAACGGCTGGAGAGCCTCGGCGCGCGCATCGACGGCCGGGTCAATCTCAAGCTCGCCGGCGACGCCCCGCCGCACGATCCCGCCGCCTTCACCCAACTCTCGGCGGCCATCGGCGACCGCCCGGTGGTCGTCGCCGCCTCCACCCACGACGGCGAGGAAATCGCCGTCGTCCGCGCCCTGGACCGGCTCGACGAGCGCCTCTGCCTGATCCTCATCCCGCGCCATCCCGAACGCGGCGACGCCATCGCCGCCGCCCTGACCCGCGACGGCTACCGCTTCGCCCGCCGCTCCGAAGGCCGTCAGCCCGATGGCGAAACCGACCTCTACCTCGCCGACACCCTCGGCGAGATGGGCCTGTTCCTGCGCCTCGCCGACATCGTGGTGATGGGCGGCTCCTTCTCCGCGGCGCTGGAGAAGCCCCCGGTCGGCGGCCACAACCCGCTCGAGCCCGCCCGGCTTGGCAAGCCGGCGATCACCGGTCCGGACATGACCAACTGGGCGGCCGTGACGGAGGCCCTGGTCGCCGCCGGCGGCCTGCGCCTCGTCGACGCCCCCTGGGACCTGCCCGCCGCCCTCGCCCCCCTGCTCGCCGATCCAGCCGAGGCGAAGCGCATGGGCGAACGCGGCCGCCGCGCCGCCGCCGAGGCCGGCTCCGGCCTTGACCGCCTGATCGACAACCTCCTGCCGCTGTTGCCGTCGGGGCCGGCGAAGGGAAGCCGCCGGTGAAGCTGAACACCCCGCGCTGGTGGTACAGGCGCGATCGCCGCCATGGCGCCGTGGCGCGCACCCTGCTGAAGCCGGCCAGCTGGATCTGGGCCGCCGCCACCGCCCGCCGGCTCGCCCGCGCCACGCCGGCCGATCCCGGGGCCCCGGTGATCTCCATCGGCAATCTGACCGTGGGCGGCTCGGGAAAGACGCCCGTCGCCCGCGAGGTGCTGCGCCTGCTCAAGGCCGCCGGCGTCGAGGCCCACGCCCTGTCGCGCGGCTACGGCGGTTCCCTGAGCGGTCCTGTCCGCGTGGACCCGGCGGTCCATACCGCCGCCGAGGTCGGCGACGAGCCGCTGATGCTGGCGCTGGACGGCCCCGCCTGGATCGCCCGCGACCGAGCCGCCGGCGCCCGCGCCGCCGTGGCCGCCGGGGCGCAGGCGCTGGTCCTCGACGACGCCCACCAGAACGCGGCCCTGAACAAGGCCCTCAGCCTCGTCGTCGTCGATGGCGAGACACGGGACGACGAATGGCCGTTCGGCGACGGCTCGGTCTTCCCCTCCGGCCCCATGCGCGAGCCGCTGAAGGCCGGACTGGCCCGCGCCGACGGCGTGGTCATCCTGCTCCCGGCCGACCTGCCGGAGCCGGACGCGGAACTGGTGGAGGCGTTCGGCGACGTGCCCGTCTTCGTCGCCCGCCTCGAGCCCGCCGCCCCGCCGCCGCCCGGCCCGCTGGTCGGCTTCGCCGGCATCGCCAAGCCGTGGAAGGTCGAGCGTTCGCTGATCGCCGCGGGCGCCGACCTCAAGGACTTCGCCCCCTTCCCCGACCACGCCGCCTTCCGCGACCAGGACCTCCGCTTCCTCGCCGAGCGCGCCGCCCAGTTCGGGGCGCAGCTGATCACCACCGAGAAGGACTGGTCCCGCCTCCCGCCGGAATGGCGCGAGCGGGTGATCAGCTGGCCGGTGAGGGCGGCGTTCGAGGACGAGGCCGGGTTTGAGGCCCTTCTGAGGAGCGCGGCCCCCTACTCCGCCCGGTAAACCTCCCCGCCCTTCATCACGAACCGCACCCGCTCCAGCTCGGTCACGTCGCTCAGCGGATCGCCGCTCACGGCGATCAGGTCGGCCGGCATCCCGACCGCGATCCGCCCTGCTTCGCCCTCGATCCGCAAGTGCGCCGCGGCATTGACCGTCGCCGTCCGGATGGCCTCCAGCGGGGTCAGCCCGGCCCGCACCAGCAGGGCGAACTCGCCGGCATTGTCGCCGTGCGCCGAGACGCCGGAGTCGGTCCCGAAGGCGATGCGGACTCCGCCCGCGTGCGCCCGGCGCGCCATGTCCAGCATCTTCGGCCCGGCCTCGAGGGCCTTGGCGGTCTGGGCCGGGGTGAAGAAGTTGTCCGGCCCGGCGGCGATGCGGGCCACGAAGTCGCCGGCCATCAGGGTCGGCACCAGGTAGACGCCGTCGCGCCGCATCAGCCGGATCGATTCGTCGTCGAGCCAGGTGCCGTGCTCGATCGAGTCGCCGCCGGCCCGCAGGAAGCTGTTGATGCCGTCGGCGCCGTGGGCGTGCGCCGTGACCTGCCGGCCCATCCGGTGCGCCACGTCGACGATGGCCGCCAGCTCCGCGTCCGCGAACTGCTGGCCCAGTCCGGCCGCCGTGTTCGACAACACTCCGCCGGTGGCGGTGATCTTGATGATGTCGGCGCCGGAGCGGACCTGGGTGCGCACCGCCCGCATGCAATCGTCCGGCCCCGAGCAGACGCTCTCGGACGACAGCAGGTGCATGACGTCCTCGCGGTAGCCGTTGATGTCGCCGTGGCCGCCGTGCACCGACACCGCGCTGCCCGAGGCGATCACCCGCGGGCCCGGCACGTCGCCGCGACGAATGGCGTCGCGCAGGGCGAAGATCGACTCGTTGCTGGCCCCGAGATCGGCCACCGTCGTGAACCCGGCCATCAGCGTGCGGCGGGCGTAGCGCGCGCCGACGAAGGCCTGTTCGGCGTTGGACTGGGTCACCTCCTCCAGCCGTGCGTTCGGGTTCTGCTGACCCGTCAGGTGCACATGGCTGTCGATCAGGCCCGGCAGGACGAACGCCGACCTCAGATCGACGATCTCGCCCTCGCCGACGAAGCCGTCGCGGATTTCGGCCACCCGGTTCCCCCGGATCACGAGAGTTTTATCGCGTTCGATCCGCCCGCCGGCCGGATCGGCCAGAAGCCGCCCCACTTGGACGTACGTGGTTCTCCCGCCGGGAGAATTGTCGCTGGAAACGGGGACCTGCGCGGCGGCGCTTGCGGCCACACATGCGGCGAGCGCGGCGATAAAGGCGGTGATCGGCTTCACGAATTCCTCCCGGAGACAGCCCGCACCCTGCCCCTGCGGCGTCTCGCCGCCAAGGCCCGGCTTGCCCGACCGGCCGCCTTTTGAAACAAACTGACGCATTCAGTGAACATGCGAGGGGCGTCGCATGCGACTTGCCAGACGCGGATTCATCCTGGGCGGCGCGGCCGTCCTGTCGGGTTGCGCCACCGCCGGCTCGGCGACGCAGCAGATCGCCGCCGCCGCGCCGATCGTGGTCGAGCCGCAGGTTCCCCCGCGGGCGCCGGAGATCATCACCTCCCAGCTCAACTCGACCCGGACGCTGGATCCGCGCGGCCAGGTGCGGCCGGAGCTGATGGAGCGGGCCCTGGCCGCCCTCGACATCCACGCCCACCGGATCACCCAGCGCGATCGCATGTACCTGGTGGACTTCACCCGGTTCTCGGGCGACGAGCGGCTCTACGAGGTCGATCTGGCCGGCGGCGAGATCACCCTGATCCGCACCAGCCACGGCCGCGGCTCCGACCCGTCGCACACCGGCTACGCCCGGCAGTTCTCGAACACGCCGGACAGCCACATGTCGTCGATCGGCGCCTACGCCACCGCCGGGGCCAGTCACGGGGCCCAGCAGGGGCCGAACGTGCTGCTCGACGGGCTGGAGTACACCAACAACCTGGCCCGCGAGCGCGCCATCATCGTGCACGGGGCCGACTACGCCGACCCGGCCTTCCTCGCCCGCGAGGGCAAGCTGGGCCGCTCCTACGGCTGCTTCTCGGTGGCCCACCACGACCTGCCCCGCCTGCGCGAGCGCATGGGCGAAGGCCGGTTGCTGTTCGCCTGGGCCTAGGTCTGCGGCGGAGCCGCCCCTACCCCCGCTCCAGCGCCCGCCAGCCGATGTCGGTGCGGTAGAAGCCGCCGGGCCAGTCGATCTTCCTGATCGCCGCATAGGCCCGCTCGCGGGCCTCGGCGATGTCCCTCCCGCGGGCGCAGACGTTCAGCACCCGGCCGCCGGCGGCGACCAGCTGACCGTCGTCGCGGCGGCGCGTGCCGGCGTGGAACACCTGCACATGGGGGCCGAAGTCCTGCTCGGCGCCGCGGATGATCGAACCCTCCAGCGGGCTGTCGGGATAACCCTTGGCGGCCATGACCACGCAGATCACCGTGTCGCCGCTGAACGCCGGCGCCGGCGCCCGGGTCAGGTCGCCGCGCGCACAGGCCAGCAGCAGCGGGACCACGTCTCCCTCCAGCCGCATCATCA
>JANJTI010000262.1 GCA_024711185.1 Brevundimonas sp.
ATATTGCTATTCTGCTATATTGCCGTTACACGATAGATATGCATGCCGCCCTCCAGGCCCTCTCCGACCCCCATCGCCGCGCCATCGTTTCGATGCTGGCCGAAGGCGAACGGCCCGCGGGCGACTTCGTGGCCGCCCTGCCGATCGCCCAGCCCACGGTGTCGAAGCACCTGGCGGTGCTGCGCGAGGCGGGGCTGGTGACGGTGCGCAAGGACGCCCAGCGGCGGCTCTACCGTCTCGATCCGGCGCCGCTGAAGGAACTGGACCAGTGGCTGGCCGGGTACCGCCGCTTCTGGACCGACCGCCTCGACGCGCTCGAGGCCCATCTCGACAAGGAGTTTCCGCAATGAGCGACGCCCCGGAAACGCCCGTCCGGCTGGGCGGCGACGCTGGTGTCCTGCGCCGTATCGAAGGCGGCTGGGAACTGCGCTTCGAACGGCGGCTGCGTCATTCGCCCGAGCGCGTGTGGAAGGCCCTGACCACCGGCGACGGCCACGCCAGCGGGCTGGCCGAGGGCGAGATCGAGCTGGTCCCGGGCGGACGGATGGAGCTGAACTTCCGGCAGCCGGATCACGAGTTCATGCCGGACACGCCGGAGCGGCGGCGGCAGTCGAATGAGGTGCTGGTGGTGCGGCCGTTCAGCCGGTTCGAGCACACCTTTGGAAGCAACGCGGAATCGGTGGTGTCCTGGCGACTGGAGCCGGACGGCGACGGGACGCATCTGACCCTGATCCACCGCCTCCCGGAGTCGTGGGCCGGGGCCCGCAGCAATGTGCTCAGCGGCTGGCATCATCACATGGAGGGTCTGGACGACGCGGTGCGCAGCGTGCGCCATCCGTGGGACTGGGATCGCTGGTTCTCACTGCGAGACGCCTATGCAGCGCAGCTGGACCGCGAGGGCTGACGCGATGGCCGCCCCTGCCGCCTCCGCGGGCATGCTGATCCGCCGGCCCGTCGCGGAGGTTTTCGAGGCCTTCGTCGACCCGGCCGTCACGACGCGGTTCTGGTTCAGCCACGGCTCGGCGCGCCTGGAGCCGGGAGCGCGAGTGCGCTGGGACTGGGCCATGTACGGGGTCGGAACGGAGGTCCTGGTCAAGGCGGTCGAGCCGGAGCGCCGGCTGCTGATCGACTGGGACGTGGACAGCGATCCGACCGAGGTCGAGTGGCGATTCGAGGCCCGCGGGCAGGCCACCTGGGTGACAGTGGAGAACCGCGGCTTCAGCGGCCCGTCGGAACAGCAGGTCGCCAGCGCGCTGGATTCGACCGGCGGCTTCGCGCTCGTGCTGGCCGGGGCCAAGATCTGGCTTGAGCACGGCATTGAGCCGCGCTTCGTCGTCGACCGCCATCCGGACGCGCGGGTCGCCGGATGGCGGGCATGAGCCAGCCCGTCGAAATCCGGGTGGAGAAGCACTTCCGCCATTCTCCCGAGCGGGTGTTCGACGCCTTTCTCGACCCGGCCCGGGTGGGCGAATGGCTGTTCCGGACGCCGGACGGGACGATAGAGCGCGCGGACTACGACCCACGCCCCGGCGGTTCCTTCGCCATCTTCGAGCGGCGCGGCGCCGACATTGCGCGACATTTCGGTCGCTTCGTGGAGATCGAACGGCCGCGGCGGGTGGTGTTCGACTTCTGGGTCGAGGAGGCACCGGAGGCGCCGACGCGGGTCACCGCGGCCTTCGCCGCCGACGGCGACGGTTGTCTGGTGACGCTCACGCATGAGCTGGCTCCGGCCTGGGCCACCTACGCGGCGCGGACCACGGCGGGCTGGACGATGATCCTCGGCAACCTGGTCCGGGTGATGGAGCGCGGCTGATGGAGGAGACCGGAATGACTGATGACGCGATGACGCCCGATGTTCGCGAGGAGCATCGCTGGCTGGCGCGCCTGGCCGGAGAGTGGACGTTCGAGGGCCGGATGATCCCCGACGAGCCGCAGTACCGGGCGACCGGGACCGAGACGGTGCGCATGCTGGGCGAGGCCTGGATGCTCGCCGAGGCGAACGGGACCATGGCCAGCGGATGCGAGACGGGCAGTTTGATGACGATCGGGTTCGACCCGCAGAGCGGCCGGTTCACCGGCACCTTCGTGGCGTCGACGATGACCAGCCTGTGGCTGTACGACGGGGCGCTGGACGAGGGCGGCAAGTCCCTGCGGCTGCAGAGCGAGGGGCCGCGCTTCGACGGCCAGCCGGGCAAGGCGCTGTACGAGGACGAGATCGAGATCGTCAGCGAGGACGAGCGCCGGCTGAACGCCCGGATCCGCGGCGACGACGGGGCGTGGACCCTGTTCATGACGACGACCTATCGGCGCAACCGCCGGGGAGAGACCCGATGATCACCGCCGCCGCTCCCTTCCTGATGTTCCAGGGCCGATGCGAGGAGGCCATGACCTTCTACGCCACCACCCTGCCCGGGTGCCGGATCGCCCTGCTTGAGAAGAAGCCCGACGGAACCGTGGCCATGGCCCGGCTGGCCGTGGGCGGGCTGGAGGTCATGGCCAACGATTCGCCGCCGGTGCACGCCTTCGACTTCACCCCCTCGGCATCGATCTTCCTGACCGTCGACGGGGCGGACGACGTCGACCGGCTGGCCGGCGCCCTGGGCGAGGGCGGCAAGACGCTGATGCCTCCCGACGGCTATGGCTTCTCGCAGCGGTTCGCCTGGGTGCAGGATCGCTTCGGCGTGTCGTGGCAGATCAATCTTCCCTGAGACGGCCGGGGCCGAAGACCGCCTCCGTCACCGCCGCCTGAAGCCTCAGCGCCTGGGCGGTCTCGCGCACGTCGTGGACGCGGACGATGTCCGCTCCGCGGCGCGCCGCCTCCAGGGCGAGGGCCAGGGAGCCGCCGAGGCGGTCCTGCGGGTCGGCTGCGGTCGGGTCGACGCTCCGGATGGTGCGCTTGCGGCTGGCCCCGTAGAGCACCGGAAAGCCGGCGGCGACGAGACGGTCGAGATGCGCCGTCAGGGCGAGGTTGTGCGCCGCCGTCTTGCCGAAGCCGAGACCCGGGTCGAGCCAGATGCGCTCACGCGCGATCCCCGCGCCCATGGCCGCTTCCGCCCGGGCGATCAGCCAGTCGGTCACTTCTGCGACCACGTCCTCGTAGACCGGCTCGACCTGCATAGTGCGCGGCTCGCCTTGCATGTGCATCAGCACCACTTCGCACCCCAGTCCGGCGGCGACCTCGGCGGCGTCCGGCGACCAGCCCAGCGCGGTCACGTCGTTCCACATCGTCGCCCCGGCGGCGGCGGCGGCGCGGGCCACAGCCGGCTTCATGGTGTCGACGCTGCGCGGCCCCGGCCAGCGCGCGCGCAGGCTCTCGATCCCGGGGACGACGCGGGCGATCTGGGCGGCGGCCCCGACCGGCTCGGCGCCGGGCCGGGTGCTCTCGCCGCCGACGTCGAGGATGTCGGCCCCCTGCTCAACCAGCCTCAGGCCGTGGGCGACTGCGGCCTCGACCCCGGTGTGGCGGCCGCCGTCGGAGAAGCTGTCGGGGGTGACGTTGACGATGCCC
>JANJTI010000295.1 GCA_024711185.1 Brevundimonas sp.
ACGTCCACCGACTGCGCGATCTGCTCGGCGAGAGCGCGGTCGGCGCCGTCGAGGGTCATGGTCCAGACGTGGATCTCGCGCGGCGCGTCTGGACGCTGGAACAGGTGTTCGACGGCGTGGCGGGCGCCCTGCTCCGTCACCACCACGCTGGCGCGGCCGCCCGCCTCGACCATCTGCCCGGTGTAGATCGGAAACTGCGAGGCCGGGCCGGCGTAGACCATGACGAACGACCGTCCGCCGCGACGGATGGTGTAGATGCGGAAGTCCGGGCCGGGCCGGCCGGTGACGATCTCGAAGCCGGCCGGCAGCTCGACCGAGAACGGCAGGGCGGCGCGGGCGGCGGCGTCGAGCACGGCGACGGCGGGAGCCGGCGGCGGGGCCGGCTCCGCGGCCGGGGCCGCAGCGGGGGCGGCCTCGCGCACCACAGTCGGGGCGGCGGGCGCAGGCGCCGCCGGAACGGGCGCGGCGACGGGTCGCCCGGAGGGCGCGGGCGCCGGAGCAGGCGTCGATTCGGGCGCAGGGGCCGGCGGAAGATAGTTGGCCGGCGCGGGCGGACCGCTGTTCAGGTCGCGGGTCAGATCGCTGGACGGAGCGGTCTGGGCGTGGGCGGCGCCAGCGAGGCACAGGGCGACGGCGGTGGGTACGAGCACTTTCATGGCTGCGACCTTCCCCCTTCAGCCCATGAACGGCAAGGCCCTGAGCGCATAGGCGACCGCGGCCGTGAGAGCCGAGGCGGCGACGGCGAGGCCGAAGAACCACGCCAGCCGCTTCCACAGCGGGCGGGGCGCCTCCCCGGGGCCGGGCGGGGGCTCGATCCTAATGATAGCCGGCCTCCGGCGTGACCTTGCCGCGGAACACCCAGTAGACCCAGCCCGTGTAGGCGAGGATCAGCGGCAGGATGACCACCGTGCCGACCAGCATCAGGCCCAGGGCGTTGTCGGGCGCGGCGGCGGCGCGGAAATCGACGCTGTAGGGCGCGACATAGGGGAAGAAACCGGCGGCCAGGCCGGCGTAACCCGACAGGAAGACCAGCACGGCGCCGACGAAGGGCCAGCCGTGGGATGCGCGACGCACGCCCCAGCCGACAAGGCCGAGGCCGACGAGACCCACCAGCGGAATCCAGGCCAGCGGCAGGAAGCGGCCCAGGTCGAGCCCGCCCCCGGTCCAGCCCCAGCGCTCCGCCACCACCGGGTGGACGACCAGGGTCGAGAGGCTGACGCCGACGAGGAACAGGGCGGTCAGCGCGCCGGAGATCACGGCCCAGCGACGCGCGTCGCCGTGCAGCTCGTCGGCGGTCTTCCACATCAGCCAGGCGGCCCCGAGCAGGGCGTAGCCGCAGACCAGACCGGCGGCGACCAGCAGGGTGTAGGGGGTGAACCAGTCGAAGGTCCCGCCGGCGAAGCGCTGGTCGACCACTTCGATGCCCTGGATGAAGCCGCCGAGGATCAGACCCTGTGAAAAGGCGGCGAGGATGGAGCCGAAGGCGAACATGGCGGTCCAGAACGGTCGCCCGCGGCGCTGACCCCGGAAGCGGAACTCGAAGGCCACGCCGCGCAGGATCAGGCCCGCCAGCATCAGGATCACGGGCAGGTAGAAGGCCGGCATGACGATGGAATAGGCCAGCGGAAAGGCCGCCAGCAGGCCGCCGCCGCCCAGCACCAGCCAGGTCTCGTTCCCGTCCCAGACGGGAGCGACGGTGTTCATCATCACGTCGCGGTCCTGCTTGCTCCGGGAGAACGGGAACAGGATGCCGACTCCGAGGTCGAAACCGTCGAGCAGGACGTAGAGCAGCACGCCCGTGGCGATCAGGCCGGCCCAGATCAGGGGAAGGTCGAGGCTCATGACGGGTCTCCCGGGGCGTCCTCGGGGGCGGCGGCGAGCGGGGTGCCGGGCGCACGCTGGCCCTCCGGCCTCGGCTCGGCGGCGCCGGAGACGGGCCCCTCGCGCAGCAGGCGCAGGATGTAGATCGCGCCAGCCACGAAAACGATGGCGTAGACGCTGATGTAGATCAGCAGCGAGGTGGCGACCGAGCCGGCGGTCACCGGCGACAGGGCGTCGGCGGTGCGGATCAGACCCTGGACCACCCATGGCTGACGCCCCACCTCGGTGACGATCCAGCCCGAGATCACCGCCACGAAACCCGCTGGCCCCATGGCCACGGCGAAGCGCAGGAACCAGCGATTTTCGGCGAGGCGCTTGCGCCACGTCAGCCAGGCCCCCCAGAGGCCGAGCGCGAGCATCAGCAGGCCGAGGCCGACCATGACCCGGAAGCTCCAGAACACGATGAACACCGGGGGCTGGTCCTCCGGTGCGAAGGCGTCGAGGCCCGTGACCACCTCGTCGGCGGGGGCGACCAGCACGCCGCCGCCGGGCACGGCCAGTTCGAAATGGTTCGATTGCGTCGCCCGGTCGGGGATGGCGAACAGGATCAACGGGTGGTTGGCGTCGGTCTCCCAGTAGGCCTCGATCGCCGCCAGCTTCTGGGGCTGGTGGTCCTTGGCGACGAGGCCGGATTCATGCCCGACCAGCACCTGGATGGGCGCCAGCACGGCGATCAGGCCGATGGCCATCTTCAGGGCGAGCCGGCTCTCCTCCTGCTCTCGATTGCGGAGCAGCTGGAAGGCCGAGGCGCCCCCGACCACCAGGGCCGTTGTCAGGAAGGCGGCGATCAGCATGTGCGCCAGCCGCGACGGGAAGCTGGGGTTGAAGATCGCCTCCATGAAGCTGGTCGCCAGGATGCGACCGTCGGCCAGCACCTCGTAGCCCGCGGGGGTCTGCATCCAGCTGTTGGCCGCGAGGATCCAGAAGGCGGAGATGGAGGTGCCGATGGCCACCAGGCAGGTGGCGAGGAAGTGCAGTCGGGGCCCGACCTTCTTCCAGCCGAACAGCATGACGCCGAGGAAGGAGGCCTCGAGGAAGAAGGCGGTCAGCACCTCATAGGCCAGCAGCGGGCCGATCACCCCGCCGGTCAGGCGGATGAACTCGGACCAGTTGGTGCCGAACTGGTAGCTGAGCACGATGCCGGAGACGACGCCCATGCCGAAGCTGATGGCGAAGACCTTCACCCAGAACAGGTAGAGGGTCTTGTAGGCCTCGCGCTTCGTGCGCAGCCAGAGCCCCTCCAGCACCGCGAGATAGGCGGCCAGGCCGATGGTGAAGGCGGGGAAGAGGATGTGAAAGGCGACGGTGAAGGCGAACTGGAGTCGCGACAGCAACAGGGCGTCGTAGTCCAAGGCCATACCCCTTCATGCAGCAGGCGGGGAAAGGCTACGCCCGCCGCGCCCGGCTGTCACCTGACGGGCTGCCGCGCGACGGAACGCCTCAGCTTGCCGGCGAGCGTCAGGCGGCGGGCAATTCGACCCAGAAGGTCGCCCCCTGCCCCGGCGTCGAGTCCACCCCGATGGAGCCGCCCTGCAACTCGACCAGGCGCTTGGCGAGGGCCAGGCCGATGCCGTGGCCCTCGACCGCCGAGCGTTCAAGGCCGAGACGGTTGAAGGGTTCGAACAGCTGGGCCTGCTTCTCCGGCGTCAGGCCGGGCCCCTGGTCGGTGACCTCGAGGCGAACGCCGTCGTGCACCCGACAGGCGCGCAGGACGACGACGCCCCCGGCGGGGCCGTACTTGACCGCGTTCGAGGCGAGGTTGCCGACCACCTGGGCGAGCCGCTGCGAGTCGGCCAGTGCGATGAGGCCGTCGCCCTCGTTGACCATCTCGAAGCGGATCGCCTGCGCCTCCGGGCGAAGGGCGGTGGCGCGGCGCACGTCCTCGAGCACCCCGGGCACGTCGGTCGGGCGCAGTTCGACCTTGACCGCCCCGGACTCCGCGCGGGCCACGTCGAGCAGGTCGTGAGCAAGGGATTCGACCTGACGCGCCGTCTTGACGAGCATGTCGGCCATCTCGGTCTGGGTAGCGTTCACCGGACCGAGCTGACCGGTCTTCCAGAGTTCGCCGATGCCGATTACCCCGCCGACGGGGCTCTTGATCTCATGCGCGACGTTGGCCAGCAGCCGGGACTTTGCCTCCGACGCCCTCTCGGCGCGGGCCTGGCCAGCGCGGGCGCGGTCGCCCAGCCGGTCGCGCTCCTCGAGCAGGGCGGCGACGAGCAGGATCGGCAGATAGCCGAGCAGGACCAGCAGCTGCGCCATCATCGCCCGTTCGGCCCCGGGGTAGGCGGCGTAGGGACCGTAGCCCATCATGCTCCCGCCCACGGCGAGGACCGTGATGATGACAAGGGCCGCCGTGCTCCCGACGACCCGCAGCCGGACGGCGATCAGCAGCAGAAGCGGCAGCAACAGAAAGGCGACGGGCGCGGCGTTGCGGAGAAAGATGGTGGAGGCGACGACGGTTATCGCCACCAGCAGGACCGCCGCTTCCGCCGCCCGGGGAAGCGCGCGGTAGCGCACCAGCTCCCGGCGCGTGACGGCCAGACCGAAGCTGCCCACCACGGCGATGCTCAGCGCATGTCCGAACCACCAGGTCTGGGCGGTCTCGAAGAAGTTCGCGCCGTTCATCCACCACAGCATGCCGCCGACGAAGAGCGCGGCCGGCAGCGGCGCGACGGCCGCCGCGCTGATCAGAAAGCGGCTGGCTCCCTCGACGCTGGCGAGGTTGAGCGTCGGGGCGAACCGCCGCGCCAGCAGCACGGCGACGTAGATGTCCAGCATGTTGGCGACGGTGAACATCGCCGTGGCCGCGGTGGAGTTGCCGGCCAGCAGGTTGCCGGCCGCCAGGCCGAGCGCCACGAGCCCGCCGAAGGACAGATCGTACATCGGACCGCGCGAGGTCCGGAGCCAGACGGCCACGGCCAGACCGGCCGAGCCCCAGAGGGCGGCGACCATGTCCGCGGAGCGGGCGAAGGTGAGGGAGAGCACGGTCAGGACCATCACGGCCATAGCCGTGAACACGGGCGCGAGCGGCTGGCGGCCGCCCTGCGGGGCCGCGACGGGACGGGCCTTGAGGGCGGGTCTCGCCGGCAGGGGCTCGAGCGCGGGGCTCATGGTCATGGTCGGGTCCGGACGACTGGGCACCCCGACGGGATTAGCCTTCGCTTCCTAATATCCCCTGAAAATCAGAAGGCCTCGCTCAGCGCGGCGTTGAAGGCGCGCACCGCTGCGGCCGGGCCGTCGGGGTCGTTCCAGACCGCCGAGCTGACCGCCACGAAGTCGGCTCCCGCCCGCGCAAGCCCGGCGCAGTTCGCCGGCGTGATCCCTCCGATCGCCACGCAGGGCGTCTCCACCGTCTCCTGCCAGATCGACAGAATCCCGGGGTCCGGCCGATGCGTGGTCGCCTTGGTGTCGGTGGGGAAGAAGGCGCCGAAGGCGACATAGTCGGCCCCCGCCTCCGCCGCCTCCATGGCCAGTTCACGGCTGTCGTGACAAGTGACCCCGATCATCGCGTCAGGGCCCATGATGCGCCGCGCCTCGGCGTAGGAGGCGTCGGACTGCCCGACGTGCACGCCGTCGCATCCGGAGCGGGCGGCGAGATCCGGCCGGTCGTTGAGGATGACCGCGACGCCGCGGGCGCGGCACGCAGGGGCGAGGGCGTCGACGGTTCCCAGGACGGCGGCATCGTCGGCGTCCTTGAGCCGGATCTGCAGGGCCGCCACGTCGCCGGCGTCGAGCGCCTCTCCCAGGAGGGCGGCGAAGGCCGCCGGGTCCGGGATGGCCGGCGGGGTGATCAGATAGAGCCGGCAGGGCGGGCGCGGCGGGACGACGGGTTCTCTGGCCATGCAGCGGGAGTGGGACGCCGCCGGCCGGTCGTCAATCGCCTACGTACAAGTCCCGATGCGAACGACTTGCATTCGCCCCAATCCCGTGATTATAGCGAACTGTTCGCAATCGCATCGGGTCCGCCCTCGTGTACGTCTGCAACTGCAACGGTCTGCGCCAGCGCGACGTCGCCGCCGCCATCGAGGCGGGTGCGACGCGGCCGAAGGACGTCTTCGACCGGCACCAGTGCCGGCCGCAGTGCGCGCGTTGCGTCTGCGAGATGCGCACGATGATCGACGACAGCCGCGAGGCCTTCGCTCTCGCCGCCGAGTAGCTGCGGGCGATTTTTATTCGCATTTTCAATGTTCTGAGAAGTGTTCGCAAGTGAACACGGCGCGTCGCCGCGTGTTATCAAGGCGCAGGCGACGGGTGAATCAGGACGTCAGGTCGACGACCGCCCCGCCGACGGGAAGGCGATCATGAAGGGCGATCCGGCGATCATCCGCACCCTGAATGCGGTGCTGACCAACGAGCTGACCGCGGTCAACCAGTACTTCCTGCACGCCCGGATGTTCGAGAGCTGGGGGCTGAAGCACCTCGGCCAGATCGTCTACGACGAATCCATCGGCGAGATGAAACACGCCGACAAGCTGATCAAGCGCATCCTCTTCCTCGACGGCCTGCCCAACCTGCAGGACCTGCACAAGCTGAAGATCGGCGAGAACGTGTTCGAATGCCTCGGCGCCGACCTGGCGCTGGAGCTGGGCGGCCGCGACGCCCAGATCGCCGGCATCGCCCAGTGCGAGGCGGCCAGGGACTACGTCAGCCGGCAGATCCTGGAGGAAATCCTCGCCGACACCGAGGAGCACATCGACTTCCTCGAGGCCCAGCACAAGCTGATCGAGCAGCTCGGCGAGCAGAACTACCTGCAGTCGGCCATGACCGAGATCGCCCCGGACCGGAGCGCGACGGGGAACTAGATGCCGACGGCGAAATTGCTGCCGAGGTTGAGGAGCGTGTGAACGGCGGCGATCAGGGCGATCGACCCTGACCTGAGCCAGAGCGCGCCAAGGAACAGCCCCAGCAGCACCTGAAAGAGAAACTCGGGTGCATAGGTCTGAACCACTGTCTGAAGCAGCGGCCAGTTCACCTCGAACAGCGGCTGCGCCAGCGCGCCGGGAACATGCATCAGTCCGAACGCCACCGCTGACAGGAACACGGCTTCACAGCGCGAGCCGAGGCGGTCAAGCAGGGCGGTCAGCAGCAGAACCCGGAACGCCACCTCTTCCATTGAAGCCCCCAAAAGGGTGACGGGAACCACAAAGAGAACGCGTCCGATCGAGGGGGGATCGAGTCGATCCGGAACCCATGACCAAGCCCCCCAACTCCATGCCGCGGCAACCCCGATCCCTATGACGCAGAGCAGCAACAGGGTCGCCCAACCCGGCCGAGCTACCCGAGTCGGCCAGCGAACTTTCCGCGCCAACAGGAAGGCGGCGGGCACGAGCGTCCAGCTTACAAGGTAGACGACAACCAGGTTGAGAGGGTCAAGCTGGTCCATCCAGTCAAGCGCCCGCCCGCCTGCCAACATGACGCCAAGGGTCGTCACGATCATCCAGCCGGTCGGCCGGACCTG
>JANJTI010000307.1 GCA_024711185.1 Brevundimonas sp.
CCAGCTTCCGGCACCAGCTGGAGGCCGACGTGGAGCCGTTCCGCGCCATCCTGCTGGGCCTGTTCTTCCTCAGCGTCGGCATGTCGCTGGATCTGGGGGTGGTGCTCGCCGACTGGCAGGTCATCGTCGGCGGCGTCATCGCCTTCATGGCGGTGAAGGCGGTGGCCATCTACGGCGTCGCCCGTCTCTTCCGCGCCCGCGAGCGCGAGGCGGTGGAGCGGGCCGTGCTGTTCGCCCAGGGCGGCGAGTTCGCCTTCGTGCTCTACGCGGCCGCCCTGTCCGCCGGCCTCTTCGACGCCCGCATCGCCGCCTCCGCTACCGCCGTGGTCATCCTGTCGATGGTGTTGACGCCGCTGACCACCCTGGCGGTCGGCCGCTTCATGCCGGCCGAGACGCTGGATCCCGACGCCGCCGACGGGGTCGACCGCGCCCGCAACCTGCGCGAGCGGGTGCTGATCATCGGCTTCGGCCGCTTCGCCCAGGTGGTGTCGCAGCCGCTGCTGGCGCGCGACGTCGACGTGTCGATCATCGACCTCGACGTCGAGATGATCCAGGCCGCGGGCGAGTTCGGTTTCAAGGTCTACTACGGCGACGGAGCCCGGCTGGACGTGCTGCGCGCCTCGGGAGCCGGCGAGGCCGAGACCATCCTCGTCTGCGTCGACCGCCCCGAGGTCGCCGACCGCATCGTGGAACTGGTCAGGTCCGAGTTCCCACTGACCAAATTGTTCGTCCGCGCCTTCGACCGGGGCCACGCCATCCGCCTCGTCCAGGCCGGCGCCGACTTCCAGATCCGCGAGACCTTCGAGAGCGCCCTCGCCTTCGGCCGGGAAGTCCTGCTCGACCTGGGCTTCCCGGAAGAGCAGGTCGCCGAGACCATCGCCGACGTACGACGCCGCGACGAGGAACGTTTCACGCTGCAGCTCGCCGGCGGCGACATCACCGCCGGTCGTCACCTGATGCGCGGCAACATCGCCACCACGCGTCCGGAGCCCTGGGTCCGACCGCGGCGCGAGGGCCGGCCGCTAAACGAGGAGGCCGCCGAGGCGCTGGCCGAGGACGACGCACGCGAGAAGGCCGACGCCTGAGGGCGCCGGCCTCGCCGCCGCGTGAGCCGCGGTCTTACATCCCTTCGCGGATCTGCTCGGCGCGTTGCAGGTGCGCCTCGATCTTGGGAACCACGGCGCGGGCGTGCTGCGCCAGCGGCGAGTCCTGGTCGGAGAAGCCGCGGTGCAGGGTCAGCGCCTCCTGGTGCGCCGCGACCTGCTGGTCCAGCCAGGTGCGGTCGAAGTTCTCGGCCGAGGCCGAACGCAGGTTGTCGATCAGACCCTGACGCCGCTGGTCAAGGGCGTTGGGAGCCTGGGCGTCCGGCGCCGCCTGGGGCAGCATGCCCTTCATGGCGTTGGACGCGGCCGTATGGTCGGTCTTGATCATCGTCGCCAGCTCGCGGACCTGCGCATTCCGGGTCCGCTCCAGCGCGATGTCGGCGGCCATGATCTCGTACATGTCGCCGATGGCGGCGTTGGAGATGTACCCGGCCTGGGTGTTGGCCCCCATGGTGGAGGCCGACATCTGGCCGACCGGCGCGGACGCCATGTCCTGGGCCTTGTCGACGGGTTCCGGGCTGCGTTCCTGCTGGCATGCGGCCAGGAGGGCGGCGCAGGCGGCGCCGGCGAGAAGCGTTCTGATCATGGTTTCCTCCGTGGGATTGCAGGGGAAACCCGGGGTGGAGGGCGAGGGTTCCCCGATTGGCGCGTGGCGGCCGTTTCGGTGTATGGAGCCCGCCCGATGGACCGCCGCCTCTCGATCGCCCCGATGATGGACTGGACCGACCGGCACTGCCGGGCGTTCCATCGCGCCCTCACGACCCGGGCCCTGCTCTACACCGAGATGGTCACCGCGCCGGCGGTGATCCACGGCGACCGCCCGCGCCTGCTGGGCTTCGATCCGGTCGAGCACCCGGTGGCCCTGCAGCTGGGCGGCTCCGACCCCGCGGAGCTGGCGGAGGCCGCCCGCATCGGCGAGGGTTTCGGTTACGACGAGATCAATCTCAACGTCGGCTGCCCCTCGGACCGCGTGCAATCCGGTCGCTTCGGCGCCTGCCTCATGCGCGAGCCGGAGCTGGTGGCGGACTGCATGGCGGCGATCCGCGAGGCGGTCTCCGTCCCGGCCACCGTCAAGTGCCGCATCGGCGTCGACGACCAGGAGCCGGAGGTCGCCCTGTTCGCCCTCGTCGACGCCTGCGCCGGGGCCGGCGTCGAGGTCTTCGTCGTCCACGCCCGCAAGGCCTGGCTCCAGGGGCTCTCCCCGAAGGAGAACCGCGACGTCCCGCCGCTGGACTATGGCCTCGTGCGCCGGCTCAAGCGCGAGCGGCCGCAGCTGTCGATCAGCCTCAACGGCGGCGTCGCCTCGCTTGACGAAGCCGAGGTCCATCTCGACGCGGCGGACGGAGTGCGGCTGGACGGCGTCATGCTGGGCCGCGCCGCCTACCACGAGCCGGCCATCCTGGGGCAGGCCGACCGCCGCCTGTTCGGCGCCGCGGGGGCCGACGTGGACGCCTTCGAGGCCATCGACCGATATCGGCCGTACATGGCGGCGCGGCTGGCCGAGGGCGTGCACCTGCCCGCGATGACCCGCCACATGCTCGGCCTGATGCACGGGCGACCGGGCGCGCGCGCCGTCCGCCGCATCCTGACGGTGGAGTCGGTGCGCCCCGGGGCGGGACTTGAGGTGCTGGATCGCGCGGTGGAGGCGGTGCGGGAGGCCGAGGCCCGGGCCGCGCAGCGCTCCGCCGCCTGACCGGGGGTGCGGCCTTCGGGACACAGCCGGAAGACCGCGCGCGGTTAACGCGGCCACAGTCGGGAACGGCGCGGCCTGGCTTGCATTGGCTTGGCAGGAGTCTGCCCATGCCCAAGAGCCCGCCCGCCAAGCCCGACCTCCTCCTCGTTCCGTCCGAGGCCGCCGTCTACGACCTGATGCGCCAGCCGGAGACCACCTCCGAGCGCGTCAGGCGGCTTCAGCTCGAGGCCCGCGCCCTCGCCGTCGAGCAGGTCGAGGCGCTGGAGAAGGTGCTGTTGCAGGCGGCCTCGATGGCGCGCGAGATCGCCGATGGCGGCGAGGCCTATCCGGTCGGAGCCCGCGAACTGGCCGCCCGCCTGCACGCGGACCTGCCCGCCAAGGCCGAGACGCTCAAGGCCATCGTCGGCCGCGCCCTCTAGGCGGGGCGGGCGGAGCGGCCGTCCCTCAGCCGCCGGGCCAGCCGGAACACGACGATCGCCAGCACGATCAGCAGCACCGGCACGACCACGGGGGCCAGGAAGGCGACGATCACCGTCAGCGCCGCCAGCACGTCCTCGATCAGGGAGACCACCGGATTGCCCAGTCCGCCGGTCGTCGCCGTCGATCCGACCCGGGCGCCTGTCTGGGCGGCGTTGAAGGCGAGCGCCGCCGGAGCGCCGACGATGATCCCCGCGACGGCCGCGGC
>JANJTI010000309.1 GCA_024711185.1 Brevundimonas sp.
GGCTGGGCTACGCGATCGTCGACGAGGTCGACTCGATCCTGATCGACGAGGCGCGCACGCCGCTGATCATTTCCGGCCCGACCGAGGACCGGTCCGAGCTCTATGTGACGGTCGACGCCATCATCAAGGAATTGATCCAGGACAAGGCGACCTTCGACCTGGACGAGAAGCAGCGCCAGGCCCTGCTGACCGAGGAAGGCTCCGAGCGGATCGAACAGATCATGGAGGAGCGCGGTCTGTTCGCGCCGGACACGACCGGCCTTTATGACGCGGCGAACATCACCCTGGTGCACCACATCAACCAGGCGCTGCGGGCCAACACCTTGTATGTCAAGGACAAGGACTACATCATCCGCGCCGGCGAGATCATGCTGATCGACGAGTTCACCGGCCGCATGATGCAGGGCCGGCGGCTGTCGGAAGGCCTGCACCAGGCCATCGAGGCCAAGGAAGGCGTCAAGATCCAGCCCGAGAACCAGACCCTGGCTTCGGTGACGATCCAGAACTACTTCCGCCTCTACGAGAAGCTGTCGGGCATGACCGGCACGGCCGCGACCGAGGCGCAGGAGTTCCTCGACATCTACAAGATGGACGTGCTGGAAGTGCCTACGCACCGGCCGATCCAGCGCATCGACCACGACGACGAGATCTTCCGCACCGCGGCCGAGAAGAACCGCGCCATCGCCGCCCAGATCGCCGAATGCCACGTGCGCGGCCAGCCGATCCTGGTGGGCACCGTGTCGATCGAGAAGTCCGAGACCCTGTCCGAGCTGCTGCAGAGCTACGAGTACGAGGTCCGGATCAAGACCCTGAAGCCGCAACACGCCCACCTCGAGACGGAGGTGCGTAGTGAGGATCCCAAGGTCCGCGCCGCCGCCAAGAAGGCGTATCACGCCCTCAAGGAAGACGACTTCAACATCGAGATCAGAACGGGTCGGGGCATTCCCCACAGCGTGCTGAACGCTCGCCAGCACGAGCAGGAAGCCTACATCGTCGCCGACGCCGGCCTGCCCGGCGCGGTGACCATCGCCACCAACATGGCCGGCCGTGGCACCGACATCCAGCTCGGGGGCAACCTCGAGATGCGCATGCAGAAGTGGCGCCTCGACCAGCGCAACATGGCCGTCGAGGTCACGCCGGAGATGGAGGCGGCCAAGGAGGCGGAGTTCAAGGCCGACATCGTCGTGCAGAAGGAGAAGGCGCTGGCCGCCGGCGGCCTGTTCGTGCTGGGCACGGAGCGCCACGAGAGCCGCCGCATCGACAACCAGCTGCGCGGCCGCACCGGCCGCCAGGGCGACCCCGGCGTCTCGAAATTCTTCCTCTCCTGCGAGGACGATCTGCTGCGCATCTTCGCCGGCGACCGGCTGGACGCCATCATGCGCAACTTCGGCGTCGCCGAGGGCGAGGCGATCTCTCACCCCTGGCTGAACCGGGCGGTGGAGACCGCCCAGAAGCGGGTCGAGCAGCGCAACTACGACATCCGCAAGAACCTGCTGAAGTACGACGACGTCGTGAACGACCAGCGCAAGGCGGTGTTCGAGCAGCGCCAGGAATTCATGGACGCCGAGGACCTGTCGGAACTGGTCGCGGAGTTCCGCAACGACGTCATCTCCGACCTCGTCGAAAAGCACATGCCGCCCAAGGCCTACGCCGAGCAGTGGGACATCGAGGGGCTGGACGAGAAGGTCCGCCACACCCTCGGCCTCGAACTGCCGCTGGCCGACTGGGCCGCCGAGGAGGGCGTTTCGAACGAGGAAATTGAGGAGCGCATCGTCGCCGCCGCCGACGCCCGCGCCGCCGAGCGGCTGGAGCTGGTCGGCCAGCAGCAGACCCGCAATCTCGAAAAGCAGTTCCTGCTGCAGATGATCGACATGCAGTGGCGCGAGCATCTGGTCCATCTGGACCACCTGCGCGGCGTCATCGGCCTGCGCGGCTACGGCCAGCGCGATCCGCTGAACGAGTACAAGACCGAAGCCTTCAACCTGTTCGAAACGCTGCTCTACGAGCTGCGCCACAACGTGACCCGCTGGCTGATGACGGTGGAGTTCCGCTTCGAGGCGCCGCCGCCGATGGAGCTGCCCGAATTCCAGGAGATCCACCTGAACCCCGGCACCGGCGAGAACGAGATGACCAATCCGTCGGCGCAGCTGCCGGAAGGCCAGCTGCAGGGCGAGGATCGCGCCCGTCTGCCCGTGGACGCCCTGCCGGTCGGCTGGGAGCGCACCCCGCGCAACGCCGACTGCCCCTGCGGCTCGGGCCGCAAGTTCAAGCACTGTCACGGGGCGCTGATCTGACCTTCCGGCCCGACTTGTGCTAACCTGACAAAATGGGCAAGCACCAGACCATCTCAGCCGAGATCAGCGAGGCCATGGCCCTCAGTATCCGCGAGGCCGTCGAGAGCGGGGATTTTTCGAGCGCCGGCGATGTCGTGCGCCACGCCCTCACCGAATGGCGGATCGCCGAGCGCATGCCCTCCATCACGCACGAGACCCTGGAGGGGATGCTGGAAGCGGGCCTGGCAGGCCCCTCGATCCCCGCGGAAGAGGTCTTCGACCGGCTGGAAGCGCGGTACGCGGCTATGATCGCCGCCCAAGAGACCCCGGATTGAGGGTCGTCTTCTCGGAGGCCGCCGGTTCGGACCTTGCCGGGATCGCCGACGAGATCGCCCGAGACAACCCGGGCCGCGCCCTGAGCTTCGTCGAAGAAATCCGCGAGCTGTGCCTCTCTCTCGGCGACTTCCCGGAGCGGTTCCGAATGGTGCGCAGCCGGCCCGAGCCCCTCCGACAGGCCGTCCACGGCGCCTATCGGATCTTCTACGCGGTTCGTGACGACCATGTTCGGATCGTTCGCGTCGTGCATTCTGCACGACTCATTCACCCTGAAATGTTCGCCTGATCTCATGAGCCGCAAGGACCTCTTCTCCCGCGCCCTGTCGCTCGACCCGGAGCGGCTGCATTTCGCGGCCCACAGCCATCACCTATGGCCCGACGCCAGCTTCGACGGCCAGGTTCGGGCCTGGGTCGAGGCCAACCACTTCGCCGACCGCAAGTGGGACCTGATCTTCGGCGAGGTCGTGCCGGAGGCTCAGGGCCATGTGGCGGCGGAGCTGAACCTGCCGTCGCCGGACACGGTGGTCTTCGCTTCCAACACCCATGACTTCCTGCTGCGCGTCGTGTCCGGGGCCGAGCGCAGGCCGGTGCGCATCCTGTCCACCGACGGCGAGTTCCATTCCTTCCGGCGCCAGGGCGAGCGCTGGGAGGAGGCGGGCGAGGCGGTGATCACCCGCATTCCGCTGCACCCGTTCGAGAGCTTCGGCGAGCGGTTCGTCGAGGCCGCGCGGGGCGGCGGCTTCGACCTGATCGTGGTCAGCCACGTCTTCTTCCGCACCGGCCTGGTGTTCGACCGCGTCGCCGAACTGGCGGCGCTCGCGGACCCCTCCGGACCGTGGGTGGTGGTCGACGGCTACCACGGCTTCATGGCCCTGCCGACCGATCTGTCGGCGGTGGCGGATCGGGTCTTCTACCTGGGCGGGGGCTACAAATACGCCATGGCGGGGGAAGGCGCGGCCTTCATGCATGCTCCCGAAGGCTTCTGCCCGCGGCCGGTGATCACCGGCTGGTTCGCCGAGTTTGGCAACCTGACCGGCCCCCCGAACGGCGTGCAGTACCGCGAGGACGCCGGGCGGTTCTGGGGCGCGACCTCGGACTTCACCGCCCTGTACCGCTTCAACGGGGTGCGGCGCATGCTGGCGGAAGCCGATCTCGACACGGCGGCGGTGTCGGCCCACGCCCTCGGGCTGATGCGGCGCTTCCATGACGCGCTGAGCGAGGGGCGGGCCGGCGGGCTGGACGAGGCGGAGGTGCTCAATCCGGTCGGCGGAGACGGCGCGCACGCCCGCTTCCTGGCGCTGCGCCATCCGGAGGCGGCGGACTGGAAGGCGCGCCTTCTGCAAGCCGGCATCGTCACGGACGTCCGCGACGACGTCATCCGCTTCGGCTTCGGCCTGTACCAGGACGAAAGCGACGTCGAGCGGCTGATCGGGACCTGCGCCCGGGTTCTCTGAGCCGACCTCAGAAGAAGGTGGTGTCGTCGCTCTTCTTCGCCTTCGGAGGCGCCGGCGTCGCCGGACGCGCCGGAGCCGGGCGCGGCGCCGGCGC
>JANJTI010000315.1 GCA_024711185.1 Brevundimonas sp.
CAGCGCTACATCTGGGGCGTCACCGCCGGCATCGTCCGCGCCCTGCGCGGCCGGCTGTACGGCGACGAGGACGCGCCGGCGCTGGCCGTCGGGGAGGACGCGGCGTGATCCTGACCGACCAGCCCTGGCTGGAGGCCGCCGCCACCCGCCGGGGGATGGCGGCGCTGGAGGCGGCCGGCGGCCCGGACTGCGCCCGGTTCGTGGGCGGCTGCGTGCGCAACGCCCTGATCGGCGAGCCCGTCGACGACGTCGACATCGCCACGACCCTGACGCCCGAACAGACCGACCGTGCCGTCCGCGCCGCTGGTCTGAAGGCTGTCCCGACGGGCCTCGCCCACGGCACGGTGACGGCGATCGCCGATCACCGCCCGTACGAGATCACCACCCTGCGTCGCGACGTCTCCACCGACGGCCGCAACGCCACCGTGGAATTCACCGACGACTGGGCCGAGGACGCGGCCCGTCGCGACTTCCGCCTCAATGCGCTCTACGCCGATCTCGAAGGCCGCGTGATCGATCCGACCGGCGAAGGCGTCGCCGACGCCCAGACCGGACGCATCGTCTTCGTCGGAGACCCCGCGACGCGCATCCGCGAGGACTACCTGCGCATCCTGCGCTTCTTCCGCTTCTTCGCCTGGTACGGGCGGGGCGAACCTGACGCCCCCGGTCTCGCCGCCTGCGCCGCTCTTGCGCCGGGGATGAGCCGTCTCTCGGCCGAGCGGGTCTCGAAGGAGCTGCTCAAGCTCCTCGCGGCCCCCGATCCCGGGCCTGCGATGGCGGCCATGGACGCCGCCGGCGTGCTGGCGCGGGTCCTCCCGGAAGGAGCCGTTTCGCCCGCCTTCGCCGGGCTGGTCCGGCTCAGCGACGATCCCGTCCTCCGTCTCATGGTCCTGATCCCGGCTGATCCGACGGCGACGGCCGAGGTCAGTCGCCGGCTGCGCCTGCCCAACCGCATGCGCGACCGGCTGGCGGCCGCGGCCCTCGCGGGGGCGGAGGTCGATCCGTCGATGACGGAGCCGCACCTGCGGGCCGCCATCTACCGCCACGGGGGAAGGGCGGTCGCCGACGCCCTCCTGCGTCGCTCGGCGGAACAGCCGGAGCAGAGGTCGGCGCTCGACGCCTTGCTGGGAGCGCTCGAGGGCTGGGAGCCGCCGCGGATGCCGGTCGGGGGGCGCGATCTGGCCCGCCTGGGCGTGCCGCCGGGGCCGCAGACGGGACGCCTGCTCAAGGCCTTCGAGGCGGCCTGGATCGCCGACGACTTCCCGGCGGAGGGGCACGCGGCCCGGCTGGAGGCCCTTGTCAGGGAAGGGCGCGGGTGAACTCCACCACCACGGGCCGGTGATCCGAACCGGTCGGCCGCCCCAGCCGCCGGCTGATGACGGTCAGGTCCGGCGAGCGCCACACGTGATCGATCGTCACCCCCAGCGGCGCGGGGAGGGCCGCGGGCCAGGTTCCCGGAAACCCGGGGGCGGGAAGCAGCCCGGCTTCGGCCTTCATCTGGCGACCGATCCTCGCCGAGGACACGCTGTTGAAGTCGCCCGCGACGATCACGGGACCGTCGAGGGCGCGACGGATCGCGGTCAGGGCCATGGTCTGGGAGATCTGCCCCCACTGCTCCTGAAAGGGCCATGGCCGGGTCAGATGGACGCCCAGGACGTTCACCGGCCCCAGCGGCGTTTGCGCCACGGCGCCGACGGCGTGCAGGCCGTCCGGCCGGTCCGGGATGGCGGACAGCGGGTATCGCGAGGCGATCACCGATCGGGCGGCGCCGCTGGTCCGATCCACCCGGGGCGTCGCCACGCGATGAGGATAGCGCTGCAACACCTCGTCCAGCCGCGCCGCCGGCGCATCGCCCAGTTCGATCAGGACCACGATGTCCGCATCGGCCTCGGCGACGGAGGCGGCGATGGCCTCCACGTCCCCGTTGCGGGCCCAGAGATTGGCCGAATACAGCCGCACCTCCGGCGCCCCCGGCTCCGGGAGGGTCTGCGCGGGAAACCACTGCGGCCAGGCGGACAGGAACAGCAGTCCGGCGACGCCCGCCGCGGCCGCGAACCAGCCCGGGCGCCGGACCAGCAGGAAGAGCGCGGCGAGAACGAGCGTCGCCGGCATGGCCGGAGCGACGAACTGGGCCAGCAGGTCCGGTCCGCGGTGTCCAAGGCCGGCGAGGGCGGAGAGGGCGATCGCCAGCGGCCCGCTCACCAGCGCCAGCGCGACGAGATCGAACGGCCGCAGCGCCGGACCCCGCCTCTTGCCCTGATGATGAACGCCGGTCGTCATGGCGCGTTACGGTCCCGCTTCGGAGGATTGCATGGCCAGACGGACCATCGGCGATATCGAGAAAATCTGGTCCGATGTCGAGGGCGTGAAGAAGCTGTCCGACCGGGTCGTCGGCCTCGGTCCTTTCGGGATCGGTCTCGACGGCCTGCTCACCTGGGTCCCCGTCGTCGGCACCGTGTACAGCGTCGGCACGGCCGGCTGGCTGCTGGTGCAGGCGGCGCGGGCGCGCGCCAGACCCGGCACGGTGGTGCGAATGCTCGGCTACCTCGGCCTCGACAGCGTCACCACAGCGGTCGGGGAGATCCCGTTCCTCGACTTCGTGCCCAGCGTCGCCGACATGCTGATCCGCGGTCACCTGATGGCGGCCAAGGCCCTGCAGAAGGACATCGAGAGCACCCACTGGGTCGAGGCGAGCGAACGCGACGCCCGCGCCTCGGGCGAGCACGAACGTCACCTCGCCGTCGTCCAGGCCGACCCGAAGCTGCGCCGGATCGTCTATCTGCACGACTGAACGGCGCCGGGAGTTAATGTTCAAATCCCGCAATTTCCCGCCTGCGCCTCCTGATTCCCAAGCGGAAAGCCGGGCACGCAGCGTCATGAGCCCGCCTGAGGAAACGGCGCCCGCAGACTGATCTCCAGAACCTCACCCGGAGATCACACCATGAGCGAAGACCAGTCCGCTCGCCTCGGCCTGCCATATCTGGCGGCCGGCCAGATGCAGAAGCACGTCACCGTCAACGAGGCCCTGACCCGGCTCGACGCACTCGTCCAGCTGAGGGTCGAAAGCCGCACGACGGCCGAGCCTCCCGCCGACCCCGAGGACGGCTGGCTCTACATCGTTCCCGACGCCGGCGACTGGCCCGGCTTTTCGGCCGGCGATCTGGTGCGCGCGGAAAGCGGCGCCTGGGGCCGCGTCGCGGCTCCGGCCGGGGCGATGGCATGGATCGGCGATTCTGGACGCTGCGTGATCCGGGAAGGCGAGGGATGGACCCCGCTCGGCGAACGCCTTGGCGAGGT
>JANJTI010000329.1 GCA_024711185.1 Brevundimonas sp.
ACCTCGCATGCCGACATCGAGTACAAGGCCATCCGTGTCGCCCCCAATGAGGTCGAACTCGCGGTCGTCAATGTGCTGCGCTATTTCGAGGCCCCCGGGGCGCTGGTGTTCGCCCACACCCGCGAGCGCGTCAAACACCTGACCTCGTCCCTGCGTGAGCGCGGCTTCTCGGTCGTCGGCCTGTCCGGCGAACTGACCCAGAGCCAGCGGTCGGAGGCGCTGCAAGCCCTTCGCGACGGCCATGCGCGGGTGTGCGTGGCCACGGACGTGGCGGCGCGCGGCCTGGACCTGCCCGATCTGGGACTGGTCATCCACGCCGAGATTCCGGTCAACAAGGCGACCCTGCTGCACCGCTCGGGCCGCACCGGCCGCGCGGGCAAGAAGGGCACCTCGGTATTGATGGTCACCCACACCCGCCGTCGCAAGGTGGAGCTGATGCTGCAGTCGGCCTCGATCAAGGCGGAGTGGTCGGGCCCGCCGTCGGCGGACGCGATTCGGGCGAAGGACCAGGAGCGGATGCTGACCGATCCGGTGCTGATGGCGCCGGCCGACGAGGAGGCGCTGGCGCTTGGCCGGCAGCTGCTGGAGCGGACGTCGCCCGAACACGTCGCGGCGGCCCTCATCCGGCTCTATCGCGAGAAGCTGCCGCCGCCCGAGGACGTGCAGGACGACGAGCGCATGGCGCGCGCCCAGGCGACGGGGCGCAACGAGCGCGGCCAGACGGACGGCCCGCTGACCGACTTCGCCCGCGGCGGCGAGATGAGCTGGTTCCGGGTCAACATCGGGCGCGACAAGAACGCCGACCCGAAATGGCTGCTGCCGCTGATCTGCCGGCTGGGACATGTGACCAAGCGGGACGTCGGTTCGATCAAGATCTTCGAGCGCGAGACCAAGTTCGAGATCACCCGGGATGCGGAGGCGAAGTTCCGCGCCGCCCTCGCCCAGCCGAACGACGAGGGCGTGACCATCCAGGACGCGGTCGCCCCCGCGCCCGGCGAGAAGAGCCTCCGCAAGTGGGACAAGCCGTCCGGCGAACGGGCCGGGCGCGAGGAGAGGCCCTTCCGCAAGGCCCGGAGCGAAGGCGCGGCTCCGAAGAAGCCCTGGACGCCCCGCCCTGAGGGCGAAGCCCCGCCCCGGCCACGGCCTCCGCGGGCCGAACGCGAGGCTCCCCCGGCCTCGGAGGCCGGCGGGGGCGGCGGCAAGTGGGTCAAGCGCACCAAGGACGGACCGACCCCCCCGGGCAAGAAGCCGTGGGTCGACAAGCCCCGGGCGAAGAAACCCTGGACGCCGCGGGCGGAGGGCGCCTCTGCGGCCGGCGACCGGCCGTGGACCGGAAAGCCGAAGCCGGGCTTCAAGGCCGGGGCCGGCGGCAAGCCCTTCAAGGGCAAGCCGCGAAGCTGATCAGGCGACGGCGACCGGGGCCTTCAGGGCGGCGCGCAGGCCCGGTTTGGCGTCCCGATAGTCGAGCCGGCCGTCGAGCTGACCGACGAGACTGCCGATCATCATCGAGCCAAAGCCCTCGCCGACCTTGTGGCCGCCCTTTCCGGCGTCCTCGACCACCAGTCGCAGGGTCGAGCGATCCTCATCGAGACAGACGCGGATCGGGCCCGGCCTGCCGTCATAAGCGTACTTCTGCGCGTTGATGATCAGTTCGGTGAGAATCAGCCCCAGCGTCACGGCCCGGCCGGCCTCGACCCGCACCGGCGTCAGGTCCGAGTCCAGCTGGGCGCTCCAGTCCGCCCCCATGGAGGCCCCGAGATCGTCGATCAGCTCCGCGAAGTAGCGCTCGAGATCCACCGAGGAGCCCGCTTCGGCCCGGTACAGCCGGCTGTGCACCATCGACACGGCCCGCACCCGCCGGCGGGCCTCGAGCAGCTCCGTGCGGGCCGCCGGGTCCGACTGCCGGGCCTGCAGACCGAGGAAGGAAGACACCAGCGTCAGGCTGTTCTGAACCCGGTGGTTCACTTCGCGGATCAGGAACTCCTGCTGCTCCAGGCGCAGGTCCCGCTCGCTCAGCGAGGCCGCCAGCGAACGATTCAGATCGCGCAGCTGGGCGACGGCGGCGACGTCCATCAGACCGTCGCGCAGCCGCATGACCGACTCGATCTGCGACGCGCTCCAGCGGCGCGACCGCCCGCTGACCGTCTCGGACCACGCCTCGAAGGACGCGCGGGGAGTCAGCTGCCCGGCCGGGCCCTTCTTTACAGCCGTCGTCGGATTGCCGGCCCAGCGGACGGTCTCCACGATCTCGGCGCGGAACCACAGGAGGGTGGCCGGCTGCTCGCCCTGCAGATGGACGGCGAGGAGACCGCTGGCCTCTCTCCGCCATGCCTCGGCGTCGGGAAAGCGGGACGAAAGCGCATGCGTCGCCAGGGGGCGCAGGCCGGGCTGCTCCGCGACCCAGGCGGCCAGCCGGCGAACCGCCCCTCCCGGGGGCGTCACCCCGAGACGGAAGACGCCGCGCGCGCCGACGAGCGCCAGCCCGTCCGCGTCGACGAGCTCGAGCAACTCCCGGCCACGGTCGGCCAGCGCCGCCTCGAGGGGCTGTTCCGGCGACAGACGGGCGATGAGCTCTTCCTCCAGCTGCCGCTGCCGCATGCGGCTCCGGTAGAGTTCGGCGTCGCCCTTCGCCTTGATCTGCCGGGCCATGGAGCGGGCGAGATTGGTCGCTGCGGTGCGAAGCTCGAAGGGCAGCAGCTGCGGACGGGAGCTGTGGCAGGCGACCAGGCCCCACAGCTCGCCGTCGACGATGATCGACACCGAAGCCGAGGCCCGGACACCCATGTTGCGGAGGTACTGCAGGTGGACCGGCGACACGCTCCGCAGGCCGCAGTCGCTGAGATCGAGCGGGGTCGCGGCGGTCGGCCGGATCGGCTGAGGCTCGTAGCCGCTGTCCGGGATCACCCGCACCGGATTGCGCAGGTAGAGCGCCCGGGCCTGCCGCGGGATGTCTGTGGCGGGGAAATGGTGGTTCTGGAAGGACTCCAGTTCCGGCGACCGCGACTCGGCCACGACCTGCCCGGCCTCGTCATCCAGAAAGCGATAGATCATCACCCGGTCGAAACCGGTAAGCGCGCGGAAGGCCTCCGCAGCCCGCTCGCAGACGGCGCCGACGGAGGCGGCGCGCTCAAGCGTGGCGCTGGCCGCGTCGAGCCGGCTGATCAGCTCGATGCCGGGTTGGGCGCCCTGAGAGCTCTGCTCCACCTCGACGATCAGGCCCGCCTCGCACGGACGGAAGATGACGTCGTAATCGAGGCCGTTGGCGCCCCGCCAGCGGCCCGCGAAGCCCTCCGCCTCGGCGCTGGCGAGGACCTTCAGACGGGACGCGATGCGCTCTCCCAGCAGGTCTTCGACTGACCGGTCGCGCCACGACGCCCGGCCCGTGACGGCCTCCATCCGCCCCGCCTCGCGTTCGACCACGAGATCGCGCCGGTCGAGCAGCAGGAGCAGGCCGTGGGGCTGGATGGCCTCGGGTATATGGATCGGCTCGCGGTCGCAGTCGGCGAGATCGAGGCGCACGGCGGCGCTGGCATCTGTCATGCGGCGGACCTGATCGGGCAGGAGGGAACAAACAACGCGCAGGCCAGCTTGAACGCGTCGCGCCCGCCCTCGAGGACATCTCCCTGCTGCGCTCGCCCCGACGCGCAGGCGGATTCCATCGCCGTCACGAACGCCCGCCACCGCTCTCCGGTTGCCTCGCCCCAAGGGTCGAGAAAGCCGAGGCCGGTCAGCGAGACGCCGTCCTGCACCAGGCCCCGACGTATCACCCGGCCGCCGAGCATCGAGCCTTCGGCCACGTACAACCAGCCAAGGGCTTCGCCAAAGGTGACGACCGGGACTTTCACGTCCACCGCCTTCGCCACGCCGCCCAGCCGCTCCAGGTCGGCCTGTATGTCCGCCGCGCGCGCGTGCGGCGCGAATCCGCCGGCCCGCAGGGCGTCGCGCCACGGGTCGACGACCCCCTCGACGCGCCGGTGAAAGTCGAGGAGCTGCGCCACCATGGCGGGGCGGGAGGTCGCCTCGCGCAGGCGCGCCTCGATGCGGGAGCCCGCCTCTATGCCGCGATGGAGTTCGGCTGTCGCGAGGCGGAGGGCTTGCAGTACGGGGGAGGTCTTCACTGCCCGACCCTATCATTCCGACCGGCGATGTCACCTTTGGAGGCCGCCATTGATCTGGAGGTGTAACCGTTTACGGTGCCGGAAGGCAGAAGCGGCGGGCAGGAAGAGATGGCGGACGTCCGGCTGACCGGCGTGACCAAACGGTTCGGATCGACCGAGGTCCTGAAGGGGATCGACCTGGACGTCGCCGACGGCGAGTTCGTGGTCTTCGTGGGTCCGTCCGGGTGCGGCAAGTCGACCCTGTTGCGCACCATCGCGGGACTCGAGGAGGCCTCGGAAGGCGAGATCGCCATCGGCGGCCGGACCGTCGGCGAACTGTCGCCCGCGGAACGCGGCGTGGCCATGGTGTTCCAGTCCTACGCCCTCTACCCGCACATGAGCGTGTACGAAAACATGGCCTTTGGCCTGAAGCTGGCGAAGACAGACAGGTCCGAGATCGACCGCCGGGTCCGGGCGGCGGCGGCGACGCTGAACATCGCCGAGTACCTGGAGCGCAAGCCGAAGGCGCTTTCCGGGGGGCAGCGGCAACGGGTGGCGATCGGACGGGCTATCGTGCGCGAGCCCGAGGTCTTCCTGTTCGACGAACCGCTGTCCAACCTCGACGCGGCCCTTCGGGTGCGCATGCGCTACGAGTTCGCCGCGCTGCACGAGCGGCTGAAGACGACCATGATCTACGTGACCCATGACCAGGTGGAGGCGATGACGCTGGCCGACCGGATCGTCATCCTCAACGACGGCGTGATCGAACAGGTCGGCGCGCCCATGGAGCTGTACGAGCGGCCCCGCAACCTGTTCGTGGCCGGATTCATCGGAAGCCCGAAGATGAACCTGGTCCCCGCCGAGGTCGTGGAGGCGGACGAACGGCGCGCCAGGGTGAGAACCGCCGCTGGCGACGTGGCGACGGCGGCGGTCGACGCGTCGGAAGCCAGGGCTGGCGACGCCGTCACGCTGGGAATCCGGC
>JANJTI010000339.1 GCA_024711185.1 Brevundimonas sp.
GCGGCAGCCTGGGGCAGCCACGAAGGCTCGCTGCTGCTGTGGTGTCTGGTGCTGACCGGATTCGGCGCCGCGCTGGCCCGGGCCCGCAACCTCCCGTTCGGCCTGCGCACTTCGGCCGTGGCGGTGCAGGGCCTTCTCGGCGCCCTGTTCCTCGCCTGCGCGGTCTTCACCTCCAATCCGTTCGCGCGCCTCGATCCGGTCCCCATCCAGGGCGCCTCGCTGAACCCGCTGCTGCAGGACCCGGCGCTCGCCTTCCACCCACCCTTCCTCTACGCCGGCTACGTCGGCTTCTCGGTGTGCTTCTCCCTGGCCGTGGCGGCCCTGATCGAAGGCCGCGCCAACGCCGCCTTCTGGCCGGCGTGGGGCCGCTGGGTGCGGCCCTGGGCGCTGGCCAGCTGGGTCTTCCTGACCCTCGGCATCACCTTGGGGGCCTTCTGGGCCTATTACGAACTCGGCTGGGGCGGCTGGTGGTTCTGGGACCCGGTCGAGAACGCCAGCTTCATGCCGTGGCTGGCCGGGGCCGCCCTGCTGCACTCGTCGATCGTCACCGAGCGGCGCGGGGCGCTGGCCGGCTGGTCGACCTTCCTGGCCCTGCTGGCCTTCACCTTCTCCATGCTGGGGGCCTTCCTCGTGCGCTCCGGGGTGCTGACCAGCGTCCACGCCTTCGCCGTCGATCCCCAGCGCGGGCTGATGCTGCTGGCCATTCTCGGCGTCACCGCCGGCGCCGCCTTCGCCCTGTTCGCCTGGCGCGCCCCGCAGCTGAAGGGCGGCGGCATGTTCGCCCCGATCAGCCGCGAGGGCGGGCTGGTGCTGAACAACCTGTTCCTGACCGCCGCCGCCGCCACCGTCCTGCTCGGCACCCTCTACCCGCTGATCCTCGAGGCGGCGACCGGGGCGACCATCTCGGTCGGTCCGCCCTATTTCGCCCTGACCTTCGTCCCGCTGATGGCCGTGGCCCTGATCGTTCTGCCGGCCGGGCCCTTCCTGGCGTGGAAGCGGGCCGACCTGAGGGGCGTGGGCCAGCGCCTCGCCGTCGCCTTCGGCCTCGCCCTGCTGCTCGCGGTCGCCGGCTGGTTCGCCTTCGAGCCGCGCAAGGTCCTCTCGGCCCTCGGCATCGGGCTCGGCTCCTGGTTGATCCTCGGCGCCCTGGCCGAGACCGCGGAGCGCATCCGCCTGTTCCGCGCCCGTCCCGGCGAAAGCCTGCGCCGCGCCCGCGGCCTGCCGCTCGCCGCCTGGGGCATGACGCTGGCCCACGCCGGCCTCGGCGTCTTCGTGCTGGGGGCGGTGGTCGAGACCGGTTTCCGCGTCGAGGCCGCCCGGCCGCTGGCCGTCGGCGAGAGCCTGCAGGCCGGAAAGTGGACGGTGACCCTGAAGGACGTGCGCATCGTCGAGGGGCCGAACTATCTCGCCGAGCAGGGCCGCCTGACCGTCGCCGTCCCCGGCGGCGCGACTCGCGAGGTCAGGGCAGAGCGGCGCTTCTTCCCCGCCGGCGGCCAGACCACCACCGAGGTGGGGCTCGACTTCCGCGGTCTCGACGACGTCTATGTGGTGCTGGGCGAGCGCGGCCCGACTCCCTCGGGCGGCGCAGGCTGGAGCGTGCGCGTGTGGTGGAATCCCTGGGCCCGGCTGATCTTCCTCGGTCCGGCGATCATGGCCCTCGGCGGCATGCTGTCGCTGATGGACCGCCGCCTCCGCCTCGGCGCCGGCGCGCGCAAGGCGGGGCCGGTATGATCGCCCGCATTGGCCGCGCGCTGCTGGCGCTCCTGTGCCTGTGCGCCGCCTCGACCGCCGCCGCCCAGGAGCCTCCGCCCGCGCCGGACCGGCCGCTGGCCGACGCCCGGCAGGAAGCCCGCGCACAGGCCCTGTTCGACGACATCCGCTGCGTCGTCTGCCAGCACGAGGCCATCGCCGACAGCCCCGCCGGCATCGCCGCCGACATGCGCCAGCTGGTGCGCGAGCAGATCGCCGCCGGCCGCTCGGACGCGCAGATCCGCGAGGATCTGGTCCGCCGCTACGGCGACTTCGTCCTGTTCAGCCCGCCCGTGCGCGCCGGCACCTGGCTGCTGTGGTTCGGGCCCTTCGTGGTCCTGCTCGCCGTCGCGACCGCCTTGCTCGCCTTCGCCCGCCGCCGCCGTCCCGAGACCGCGCCCCTGTCGGCCGAGGAGGAGGCCCGGCTGGCGGAAATCCTCGCCGACCGCCGTGATCCTGACGCAAAGCCGTCGGACGACTGAGCCGTCGGGACCGGCCCGCCTTCCGGAGGCGTTGGTCCTGTGGACGAACCGCCTATATTGATCGCCTTGCGGGCGCGTCGGCGCCCGACCAGAGGGAACGCAGTCTGCCCATGATGAAGCGTAAGGAGTTCATGCTCGGGGCCGTCGCCGGTCTCGCCTTCGCGGCCGCGGCCACCGCCGGCGGCGTGATCGACTGGCCATCGGCCCAGGCGGGCCCCGTCGCCGGAGTCTCCGGCCGCCTCGCCCCCAGCGCCGGCGCCGCCGGCCTCGCCTTCGCCCCGCCGCAGGGCGCCCCGCTCAGCTTCGCCGACATCTTCCAGCAGGTCGCTCCGGCGGTGGTGCAGATCGACGTGCGCACGCGCGTGCCCCGTCAGCGCACCCTTCAGCTGCCCGGCTTTCCGCCCGGATTCAGCATTCCCATCCCCCAGGAGGAGGGACAGGGCGAGGAGGGCGAAGGCGCCACGGCGCTGGGGGCCGGCTCCGGCTTCTTCATTTCCGGCGACGGCTACATCGTCACCAACAACCATGTCGTGGCCGACGCCACCGAGATCACTGTCCGTCTGACCGACGAGCGGGAGCTGCCGGCCCGGGTGATCGGGCGGGACGAGGCCACCGACCTCGCCGTGATCAAGGTGGAGGGGGCGAACTTCCCGTTCGTCACCTTTGAGGAGGCGGCCCAGCCGCGGGTCGGCGACTGGGTGATCGCCGTCGGCAATCCCTTCGGCCTCGGCGGCACGGCGACAGCCGGTATCGTCTCCGGCCAGGGACGCAATCAGCTCGACGCCTCGACGCCCTACACCGATTACCTGCAGATCGACGCCGCCATCAACCGCGGCAATTCGGGCGGGCCGACCTTTGACATCTACGGCAGGGTGATCGGGGTCAACTCCGCCATCCTTTCACCTACAGGAGGCTCGGTCGGCATCGGCTTCGCCATTCCGGCCTCGGTCGCCAAGCCGATCACAGATCGCCTGATGCGCGGCGAAACCATCGAGCGCGGCTATCTCGGTGTCGAGATCGCCAGCATCAGCCGCCAGCAGCAGCAGGCGATGGGACTGGACAGCAGCCGTGGGGCCTTCGTGAACGGCGTCACCCCGGGCGGACCGGCGGATCGCGGCGGCCTGCAAGCTGGCGACATCGTTCTCAGCCTGAACGGCCAGGCGGTCGTCGACAGCACCGATCTGACCCGCCGGGTTGGACAGGCCCGTCCGGGTGACAACCTGCGGCTCGAGATCCTGCGCGGGGGCCGTCGCCAGACCGTGACTGTCCGCTCCGGAACGCGGCCCTCGCTCAACGAACTGAACGCAGGCTCCGGCGCGCCCGAAGAGCCCGAAACCGCCCCGGGGAGCGCGACGGCCGGCGTCGCCGTCGGCGGGCTGACGGTCGCGCCCCTGACCGCGGCCCTGCGCAATCAGTACAGCATTCCCGCCCGCGTCGAGGGCGTGGTGGTCACCCGGCCCGGCCGCGGCGCCGCCCAAGGCTTCCAGCCCGGCTATGTGATCATGCTGGCGGGCACCGCCCCCGTGCGGTCCGTGGCCGATCTCCAGGCGGCGGTGCAGGCTTCCCGCGCCGCCGGCCGGCCCGGCGTGTTCCTGCATGTCTGGACACCGCAGGGCAACCGGGCGGTCGTCCTGGAGCTTCCCGAGTCTGAATAACCCTTAACTGCCGGAACCGCCGCCGATGCGCTAACATCGGCGGCGATTCTCGTTAGAGGGGCTGATTCCATGCGCATTCTGGTGGTCGAGGACGACGAGGGCATCGCGGGCGGGCTGGCGGCCACGC
>JANJTI010000011.1 GCA_024711185.1 Brevundimonas sp.
CCGCCGCGACGTCCAGCCCCGCCAGGTTGTTTCCCCCGAGACCTCGGCGACGCTGCTGGAGCTGATGCGCCGGAATGTGGTCCGCGGCTCGGGTACCCGCGCCGACGCTCCCGGCCTGCGGGTGGGGGGGAAGACCGGCTCCGCCAACAAGCTGGTCAACGGCCGCTATGATCCCACCCACGCGGTGGGCACCTTCGCCGCCGTGTTTCCGACGGACGGGCCACTGGACGCCCGGCGCTATTCCATCCTGATCCTCGTCGACGAGCCCGGCGCCTACCCCCGCACCGGCGGCTTCGTGGCGGCTCCGGCGGCGGGACGCATCGCCGACCGGATCGCCCCCTTCCTCGGCGTCGAACGCCGCGCAGACGCCTACCGCACCGCCATCGGGGAGAAGGTCCCCGTGGTCGAGGACGTGGCGGGGGACGGTCGATGAGCGCCGTTCGCCTGTCCGAGCTGCTGCGCCGCGACGTGCCCGCGGACCCGGTCATCACCGGCGTCACTGCCGACAGCCGCAAGGTCGCCGCCGGCTCGCTGTTCGTGGCCCTGCCGGGGACGGCGGCCGACGGTCGCGCCTTCATCCCCCAGGCCCTGTCCCAGGGCGCCGCCGCCGTGCTGGCCCCGGCCGACACCGATGCGGCGCTCGCGCCCGTGCTGGTGACCTCCGGCGACGTGCGACGCGCCTACGCCATCGCGGCCCGCAGCTTCTACGGATCGCAGCCGGCGACATGCGTCGCCGTCACCGGCACCAACGGCAAGACCTCGGTCGCCGCCTTCTGCCGGCAGATCTGGGCCCGCCTCGGGCGGACCTCGGCGAGCATGGGAACGCTCGGGGTTTTGAAGCAGTCGGGTAAGGTTAACCAGCCGCTGACCGGCCCCGGCCTGACCAGCCCCGACGCCGCCGACGCCGCGCGGCTGCTGGCCGACCTCGCCGCCGGCGGCGTGACTCACCTGGCGCTGGAGGCCTCGTCGCACGGCATCGACCAGCGCCGCCTCGACGGCGTGTCGCTGAAGGCGGCCGCCTTCACCAACCTGAGCCAGGACCACCTCGACTATCACGGCACGATGGACGCCTATCGGGCCGCCAAGCTGCGCCTGTTCGAGACCCTGCTGCCCCGCGGCCGCACCGCGGTGCTCAACGCCGACTCGGAGGACTATTCCAGCTTCGCCGCCACCAGCATCATGTCGGGCCTCGGCGTCATGGGGGTGGGCGAACGCGGACGCGACCTGGCCCTGATCGGCCGCCGCGCCACGCCCGAGGGCCAGCGTCTGACCATCGATGCGGGCGGCGAGGCGCACGACATCCTGCTGCCTCTGGCCGGCGCCTTCCAGGCCTCGAACGCCCTGGTCGCGGCGGGGCTGTGCATCGCCGGGGGCGAGAAGCCGGGCGCAGTGCTGGCGGCGCTGGAGCACCTGGAAGGCGCACAAGGCCGGATGCAGCGGATTCCGGGCGGCAGCCGCGGCGGCGAAGTCTACGTCGACTACGCCCACACCCCGGACGGGCTGCAGACCGTGCTGAAGGCGCTCCGCCCCCACGCGACCGGCCGCCTGATCGTGGTGTTCGGCGCCGGCGGCGACCGCGACCGCGCCAAGCGTCCGCTGATGGGCGAGATCGCCGCCCGGCTGGCGGACGTCGCCATCGTCACCGACGACAATCCGCGCTCGGAGGATCCAGGCGAAATCCGCCGCGCTGTCCTCCACGGATGCCCCGGGGCGCAGGAGGTCGGCGACCGCCGCCGGGCCATCCACCTGGCGGTGTCGATGATGCGCGACGGGGATGTGGTGGTGATCGCCGGAAAAGGGCATGAACAGGGACAGATCGTGGGCGGGGTGACTCATCCCTTCGACGACGCCACCGAAGCCGCCGAAGCCCTGCGCATCCATGCCTGACGCCACCTCCCTCTGGACCTCCGCGGAGATCGCCTCCGCCGTCGGAGGCACGCTGACCGGCGCGCCCTTCGACGTTGCCGGGATCACCTACAACAGCCGCGAGATCGCGCCCGGCGACCTGTTCGTGGCGCTGACGGGGGCCCGCGACGGCCATGACTTCGCCGCCGCCGCCTTCGCCGCAGGGGCTGCAGGCGCCCTGACCAGCCGCCCCGTCGAGGGCGGCTCCTGCGTGGTGGTCGAAGGCGACACCCTTGAGGCGCTTGAGGCGCTCGGCGCCGCCGCCCGCGACCGCGCGCCCCATGTGCGACGCGGCGCTGTCACCGGCTCGGTCGGGAAGACCAGCGTCACCCAGGCGATCAAGGCGGGGCTCGACCTCGCCGGCCCGGCTCACGCCTCGATCAAGAGCTACAACAACCATATCGGCGTGCCGCTGACGCTGGCCCGCATGCCGCGGGCGGTCGAGCGTGCGGTGTTCGAGATCGGCATGAACGCCCCCGGCGAGATCGCGCCGCTGTCGCGCATGGTCCGCCCGCACGCGGCCTGCGTGACCACCGTCGGGCCCGTGCACATCGAGGCCTTCGCCAACGGCGAGGCGGGCGTGGCGGCCGAGAAGGCCTCCATCTTCGAGGGACTGGTCGGGGACGGCACGGCGGTGCTCAACGGCGACGTGGCTTTCGCGGTGGTGCTCGACGCAGCCGCCCGTCGCGCCGGCGCGCGGCCCGTCACCGTTGGAACCAGCGCCGGCAGCGACGCCCGCCTGCTCGATTTCCGGCCCAACGGTAAGGGCGCGCGGGTCAAGGCCGAGCTGTTCGGCAAGCCGCTTGATTTCCCACTCGCCCAGTCGGGCTTCCACTGGGGCATGAACAGCCTGTGCGTCCTGCTGATGCTGGACGCGCTCGACGTGCCGCTGGAGACCGCTCTGGCCGCGCTGGCGGAGTTCCGGCCGCTGGCGGGACGGGGTCAGACCACGGTGGTGCACGCGCCCGGGGGCGCCTTCACCCTGATCGACGAGAGCTACAACGCCAATCCGTTGTCGATGGCGGCCGGCTTCCGCAGCCTCGGGGCGCGACCGGTGACTCCCGGCAGCCGGCGCATCGTGGTGCTCACCGACATGCTGGAGCTGGGCGACCAGTCCCGCGCCTTGCACGAGGCCCTGGCAGAACCGATTGCGGAGGCAGGGCTCGACATGGTCCACGCGGCTGGACCAGAAATGAAGCGCCTCCACGATGTCCTGCCCGCCGAGCGCCGGGGGCTGTGGCGCGAGACGGCCGCCGAGCTCGCGGCGGAGGCGGCGATGCTGGCGGGGCCCGGCGACGTCGTCATGGTCAAGGGATCGAATGGCTCCAGGGCCTCGCTCGTCGCGAAGGCGCTCGCCGGACTTGGTCAAGCGGATGAGGGGGCCGCCTGATGTTCTACCTGCTCTATCTCTACTACGCCGACGTGGCGCAGGATTATCCGCTGCTGAATCTGGTCCAGTACCAGACGGTGCGGGTGGCGCTGGCC
>JANJTI010000023.1 GCA_024711185.1 Brevundimonas sp.
CCGCATCACCCCGCCCAGGGGCACCGGCGGCAGATAGCCCTCGACGTCGTTCATCCAGGTGCGGTTGGTGGGGTCGAGGGACAGATAGACCGTGCGGACCAGGATCTCGCCGTCGTTCGGCGCCGGCAGCGCCGCCGCGCCCCGCCCCCCCTCTCTCTCCATCAGGCCCCGCGGCCGGCCCGGCGCTCCCCCCTTATTCCCCCCCGCTCCGCCCCCCCCGCCCGCCCCCGCCACTATGAGCGTCCACAAAGAAAACCCGGAGGATCCCGTGGCCCGAACCAATCGACAGTGGGTGCTGCGCCAGCGGCCGATGGGGCTGATCAAGCCCGGGGATCTCGAGCTCGTCGAGGCGACCCTGCCGGAGCTGGCTGACGGCGAGGTGCTGATCCGCACCGTCTACCTCTCGCTCGACCCCACCAACCGCACCTGGATGAACGACGTCGAGGGCTATCTGCCCCCGGTGCCGCTGGGCGGGGTGATGCGCGGCCTGACCCTCGGCGTGGTTGAGGAGAGCCGTTCGGAACGCTTCGCGGTGGGGGAGGCGGTCACCACCGCCGCCGGCGGCTGGTCCGACTATGCGGTGGTCTCCGACCGCGAGGCCTCGCGGGTGCACCGCGCGCCCGGTCTGCCCCTGACCGCGAACATGTCCGTGCTGGGCATGACCGGCATGACGGCCTGGTTCGGCGTCACCGACGTGCTCAGGCCGCGGCCCGGCGAAACCGTGGTCATTTCCGCCGCCGCCGGGGCGGTGGGCTCGATCGCCGGCCAGGTGGCGAAGGCGCACGGCGCCCGGGTCATCGGCATCGCCGGCGGCCCCGACAAGTGCCGCTGGCTGACCGACGAGCTCGGCTTCGACGCGGCGATCGACTACAAGAACGAGGATGTCGGCGACGCTCTCGACCGGCTGGCTCCCGACGGAGTCGAGATGAATTTCGAGAACGTCGGCGGGGACATCATGATCGCGGTGTTCAACCGCCTGAAGGTGCATGGCCGCATGGCCGTGTGCGGTCTGATCTCGGCCTACAACGCCACACGCATGCCGCCCTCGCCGAACTTCGGGCGGATCATCACCCACCGGCTGAACCTGCAGGGCTTCCTGGTGATGGACTATGCGCCGCGGGCGAAGGAGATGGTCGCCGGCATGGCGCCGATGGTGCTGGACGGCCGCATCAAGTGGAAGGTGCACGTCGACGACGGTCTCGAGGGCGCGCTCGACTCGCTGAACCGCTTGTTCACCGGCGACCACGACGGCAAGTTGCTGGTGCGCGTGTCGGAAGAGCCGGCCGCCTGACGGAGTTCCGGGCATGAGCGAGCCGCTGCACGTCCATTTCGAGGATCTGGGCGTGGGCGAGGTCGTGCCCCTGGGCGCCTGCGCCGTCGACGCGCCGGCGCTGCAGGCTTTCGTCGAACGCTTCCTGCCCGGCTGGGACGTGGCCTACGGCGCGCCGGACGCCATGGTCTACGCCCTGTGGAGTCGCCTGTTCGCGGAGAAGGCCTCGGGCTGGGCCCAGTCGAAGATCCTCGCGGTGGACGGCCTGCGCTACCAGCGCAATCCGCCGGCCGGGGAGCTGATGCGAGGCCGTATGACCATCATGGGCAAGGACCCGGTCGGCGACGCCAAGGGCATCGTCATCGCCCAGCACGACATGCTCGACGAGGCGGGACGGCTGGTCTTCTCCTGCCTGACGCGGTCGCTGCTGGCCCGCCGCTGAGAGGCAGTGGGCAGTAGGCAGTAGGGAATACAGGGCGCCACGGCGGCGGCGGCTCTGGCCGTTCGCCGCCTGCCGCCTGTTCCCTACTGCCTCGGGTCTCAGGCGTTCGCCGCGGCGGGCATGGCGGCCGCGCGCTGGAACGCCATCGCGATCAGTCGGTCCCAGCCGAGCAGCGACACCAGGTGGGCGTAAATCTGGCCCAGGGCGCCGTTGTCGCGCAGCTCGGCCAGCTTGTCCGCCGGCAGCGTCTTCAGCCTGTCCTCGGAGACCGCGAAGTACTCGGCCAGCTTCTGCGGCTGGCCGGCCGTTCCGTCCGGGTTGCGGGGGGTGAAGCTGGCCTCGCGGACGTCCAGCAGGTCGAGGTCCTTCAGCAGCTGGACGAAGGCGTCGGTGCGCTGCCGCTCCTGCTCGAAGTTGTTGCAGAACTCCATCGCCTGCTGGGTGTAGGCCGACGGCTGGCCGTTCTCGAACAGCGGCGTCGAGCCGCCCTCGGTGATGAACGGAGCCGCGCGATCGACGCACAGGATCAGCCGCTTCTGCGCCTCGTCGTTGGCGAACACGAACGGGTAGCGCCGGACGTAGGCGGGGATGTAGGCCTCGGGCCGGAAGTCGCCATCGGCGCTGACGAACAGGTTTTCACCGGCGCGAAGCCCCATAACCGCGACCGGCTGGCGCGCCTCGCCGACGAAGATCACCGGATAGGACAGGGCCGCCGGGGCGAACTCGGTGACGGTCAGCGGCACCAGGTTGGTCTGCCCGACGAAGGCGTAGGGCTTGTCGACCGGATTGGCCCCCAGCTTGCCGTGCGCCTCGGCCGACAGCGGCTCGGGCTGGCCGTAGAAGAGGACGTTGCCGGAGAGGGCGCCGTTCTGGGCGGCGGCGGTGGTGTCGGTCATGGACGCGATCGAGGCTCTGGAGAAAA
>JANJTI010000043.1 GCA_024711185.1 Brevundimonas sp.
GAGGCCTGCATCATCTCCACGGCGCAGCACGCCAGGCCGAAGGTCATCCACATCAGCGAGCCGGTGCGGGCCCAGTTGATGACGTCGTCGAGCGAGGTGGTCAGGAAGCCGCGCTCGCCCAGTTCGGCGTTCACCTGCTCGAAGAACTTGTCGTGGATTGCAGGGTCGTAGCCTTCGACCATCGAGCGGGCGCCTTGGCCGAAGGCCACGGGCGAGGTCGCGCCGATCTTCACCGGCGACGCGCCCTGGTTGCCCTTGCCGATCAGCGGCACGGTGTTGGTGGTCGTCACTCCCATTCGAGCGCGCCCTTCTTCCATTCGTAGATGAAGCCGACGGTCAGCACGCCGAGGAAGATCATCATCGACCAGAAGGCGAACACCATTCCGGCCCGGCTGAGATCGAACATCGACACCGCCCACGGGAACAGGAAGGCGACCTCGAGATCGAAAATGATGAACAGGATCGAGACCAGATAGAACCGCACATCGAACTTCATCCGGGCGTCGTCGAAGGCGTTGAAGCCGCACTCATAGGCGGACAGCTTCTCGGCGTCGGGGTTCTTCGGCGCCAGCACCCAGGCGGCGATCATGAAGCCGAGACCGAGAACGGTCGCGATCCCGGCGAAGATCACGATCGGCAGGTATTCGAGCAGGAATGCATTCATCCGGAAGGACCTCGTCCGCCGCGGAGGGAGGGGCGGAATCGGCGCTTTCTAGACCGGGAGCCGCCGGCGTTCAAACCCATGCGGCGAAAGGTTTTTCTTGCGAACCGTTCGCAGTAATTGGGCCTCGGTGCCCTGCTTTTGCGGCCGGACGCGACACGGGACAAAATCTGCCGGACGCCGCTTCATCCTCGCTTGACAGCGTGAGGCGCCCCCGCCTAAACGACGCCCCTCGCCGCGACGCACTGCTTCGCGGCCGGGAAACGCGGGTGTAGCTCAGTTGGTTAGAGTGCCGGCCTGTCACGCCGGAGGTCGCGGGTTCGAGCCCCGTCACTCGCGCCACTTCCCTTGAAGTGGCGCACCGCCTTTCCCCCCCATCGAAAGGTCCGGGCTGAAGCAACGGCGCGCCGCGCCGGCGGTCGAGACGGCTACTGCCGTCCCGCCACCAGAACATTCTGCACGCGGCGACCCAGCGGGTCCCGGGACTGCCAGGTGTCGCCGACGTCGGCCTCGATCATGTCGGTGCAGAAGCGCGGGATCAGCATGTTGGGCCGGATGTTGGTCAGGCAGACCCGCTCGCCGCGCACGCTCCAGCGCGCCGCCAGCCGCCGCCCGTCGGAAAACTGGGCCGCGTAGGTGCCGTCCGGATTGAACCAGTGCTTGACCCATCCGCCGTCCGGGTAGCGCGAGACCACGGTATTGCCGAACGCCGAATTGATGTCGGCCCGCCCGGGCCCCGCCGTCAGACAGGCGACCGCCATGGTCGCCACGGCCAGCATCCGCAACATCCTCAACCCCACTGTAACCCTTCCCGCGCCGGACTATTAACGTTCTGTAAGCCCGTGCCAAGCCCGCCGCGCAATGCACGAATAGTTGACTCTGGCGTGTGGGCTTCTATATGCGGCGCACGTTTCGGGACAGGACTGGCGAATCCGCGCCGCCCGCTCGCCCACGGCAAGGGCGGTTCCGCGACATCGCATGACGGCCCGGTGCGCGGGACGTCCTTCCTCAGTCCCAGGGATCCATGACCGAATTCTCCCAGCTGGGCCTCTCGCCCACGACCCTTCAGGCGGTCGCCGACACCGGCTACACCACCGCCACCCCCATCCAGGAACAGGCCATCCCCGTCGCCCTCGCCGGCCGCGACGTCCTCGGCATCGCCCAGACGGGCACCGGCAAGACCGCCGCCTTCACCCTGCCGATGGTCGATCGCCTGTCGTCCGGCCGCGCCCGCGCCCGCATGCCCCGCGCCCTGGTGCTGGCACCGACCCGCGAGCTGGCCGACCAGGTCGCGGAGAGCTTCGCCAAGTACGCCAAAGGCACCCGGCTGAACTGGGCCCTGCTCATCGGCGGCGTGTCGATGGGCGACCAGGTCGCCCTGCTCAACAAGGGCGTAGACGTCCTGATCGCCACGCCGGGTCGCCTTCTCGACCTGTTCGAGCGCGGCAAGATCCTGCTCACCGGGGTCGAGATCATGGTCGTCGACGAGGCCGACCGCATGCTCGACATGGGCTTCATCCCCGACATCGAGCGCATCTTCAAACTGACGCCGCCCCGGCGGCAGACGCTGTTCTTCTCGGCCACCATGCCGCCGGAGATCACCCGGCTGACGACCCAGTTCCTCAAGGATCCGACCCGGATCGAGGTGAGCCGCCCGGCCACCACCGCCGACACCATCACCCAGCACGTCACCCGCCTGCCGACCTCCGATCCCAAGGCCAAGCGCACCGCGCTGCGCGCCCTGATCGAGCGCGGCGACGTCCAGAACGGCATCGTCTTCTGCAACCGCAAGAGCGAGGTCGACGTCGTCGCCAAGTCGCTCAAGGCCCATGGCTTCGACGCGGCCCCGATTCATGGCGATCTCGACCAGTCCCTGCGCATGAAGACCTTGGCCGACTTCCGCGCCGGCACGCTCAAGCTGCTGGTCGCTTCGGACGTCGCGGCGCGGGGGCTGGACATCCCGGCGGTCAGCCACGTCTTCAACTACGACGTGCCGCACCACGCCGACGACTACGTCCACCGCATCGGCCGCACCGGCCGCGCCGGCCGCCTCGGCGAGGCCTTCATGATCGTCACCCCGGCGGACGACCGTTCGCTCGACAAGGTGCTGAAGCTGATCAAGAAGGAGCCGGTGGAGCTGTCGCTGGACGGTATCGACTTCACCGCCATCAAGGACCAGCCCCGCCGCGACGACCGGGGCGACCGGGGCCGTCGCGGTCGCGGCGATCGCGCCGGCCGCGGCCGTGGCGAGTCGCGCCCCGCCGAGGCTGCCGAAACGGCTGCGCCGGCCCCTGCGGCCGAGCCGGTCGAGGCCGCCCCCGCAGTCGAGCAGCCCGCCCCCGGTGACGCCGAAGCGCGTCCTCCCCGCCGCAGCCGCGGCCGCCGCTCGACTCCGCGCGAGACCGAGGCGCCCGTCGTCGCCGAAGCCGCGGTCGATACGCCGGCCGTCGCCGCTCCGGTTTCCGCGACCGACGACCGACGTCCCGCGCGCGCGCCGCGCCAGCGTCACGCGGAGCGCCGCCCCTCCCCGGCCGAGGGTTCGCGCGCCGGCGACGGCCGGCCGTTCGGCGAGGCCGAAATCCCTGCCTTCCTGCGCCGTCCGGTCACCTCCCGGAACTGAGTTGCGGGCGGCTCCGGACGGCCCCGCTTAACCCGGCGTTACCGAACCTCGGTCTAGCCTCCGGGCCGAACGACCGCCGTGGGGGGCGGCGCGTCAGGGACGCTTCTGCATGCCGGCATCGGTCGAGACCACCCTTCGAGGCCCGGAGGCCTACAGCCTGTCGCGACAGGTCATCGACGGGATGGAACGCGCCGGCGTATGGCCCACGCCGCTCAACTTCGAACTGTGGCTGCATTACCTTGGCGATCCGGAAGGCGCCCTGGGCCGCGAGATCAGCCGGATCCTCGCCGCCGCCGAGCCCTTCACCGAGGCGACCGCCGACATGCTGGCGGCCGAGTACCTGCCGCGGGGCCGCCTGACAGAGGAGATCCGCGACGCCGGGCGGGTGCTGGATCGCGAGCTGGCCAGCGTCTCCACCGCCATCGCCAAGGCGCACCGCACCCAGGCGGCCTACGGCCAGACGCTCGACAAGGCGGCGAGCAGCATCGACGCCGTCGGCGACGGGGGCGAACTCAAGACCATCGTAACCGGCCTCACCACCGCCACCCGACGGGTGCAGCGCGAGAACGAGACGCTCGAAAAGAAACTCGACGCCTCCACGCGCGAAGTGGCCCGGCTGCGCGAACACCTTGAGCAGGTCCGGCGCGACGCCATGACCGACGCCCTGACCAATCTCGCCAATCGCAAGGCCTTCGACGAACATCTGGCCGCCGCCTGCCAACAGGCTGACGCCCAGGGCGAGCCGATGACCCTGGCCGTGCTCGACATCGATTACTTCAAGCGCTTCAACGACACGTGGGGCCACCAGACCGGCGACCAGGTCCTTCGCTACGTCGCCAGCGTGATGGGCCGCTCCGCCCGACCGCCCCGCATCGCGGCCCGCTACGGCGGCGAGGAGTTCGCCATGATCTTCCCGAACGAGACCGCCGAACAGGTCGAGACGGCGCTGGAGGCCATCCGCAAGGAGATCGCCTCGCGCAGCCTGCGGCGACGCTCGACCAACGACGAACTCGGCGCCGTCACCATCTCGGCCGGCTTCGCCGTTCGCCGGCCCGACGAATCCGGCTCCACCTTGCTGGAGCGGGCCGACGCGGCCCTGTACGCCTCCAAGCGCGCCGGGCGGAACCGCGTCACCTCGGCAGAGTCCCTCGACCGCGCCGCCTGAGCGGTTGGCCGCCCGGCAAATCGCTTCATAGTCCGCCGATGCGCAGCTTCGCCTTCGCCATCGCCTACTGGTCGCTGTCGATCGCCTACACCCTCGCGGCGGTCGGAGCCGCCCTGCTTCCCGGTCGCGCGGCGACAGGCTGGATCATCCGCCGGTACGTGAAACGGATGGTGCAGGCGATGCACGTCCTCGCCGGCATCCGCATCCGCTATCACGGCGAGGACCGCCTCCCCGCCGGCGCCTTCATCCTCGCCGCCAAGCACCAGAGCTGGGGCGATGGCTTCTCGATCTACGACCGCTTCGAGGATCTCGCCTTCGTCACCGGCGACCACCTCGAGAAGTTCCCCTTGATGGCCACGGTGCTGCGCAAGCTGGGCGCCATCGTCGTCAACAACTGCGGCGGACGGGAAGCGCGCGAGGCGCTCAAGGACCGGGCCGCCGACGCCCACCGCGACGGTCGCCGCATCCTCATCTACCCCGAGGGCAACCTGGCGAAGGTCGGCGAGAAGTTCCGCTACCGCTCCGGCGTCTGGCACATGTACCGCGACTTCGACATGCCGGTCGTGCCCGTCGCCACCAACCTCGGCCTGTTCTGGCCGCAGGAGGCGTTCCGCAAGACGCCGGGGACGGCCACGCTGGAATTCCTCGACCCCATCCCCGTCGGCCTGGCCAAGGACGAGTTTCTCGCGCGGCTGGAAGCGGCGGTCGAGGACCGGACGGCCGAGCTGGTCGCCGAGGCGACAGGACAGCCGGTCACCCCGGCGGTGCAGGTTCCTACGCCGGATGAGGCCGCCCGCGCCGCCAGACCTGCGGCAGCCTGACCTCCGTCAGTTCCCCATCGTCGCCCGGACACGGGCGATCAGGGCAGGCGCCTCCGGATCAAGTTCGGTCATGCGCGCCATCATGGCCTCTTCCAGTCGCTGCCGGGCCGCGACCAGCATCGGATCCGCCCCGGCGCGCTGCCGGAGGTCGGCGAAGTAGGCCCGCAGTTGCTCGGCCTCGCCCGCGAGAAGGTTGAGTTTGGCGTTGTCGCCATCCTGGCGGGCGCGCGCCACCTCTTCACCCAGCGCCCTGCTCCGCGCTTCCCGGGCGGCGAAGCCTTCATCGAGACGCAGCATGGCGCTCCGGGTCGCCGCCTCCACCTCCCGTTCGGCCGCCTGCACCGCCGGCGACCCGCGCGCCTCCACCAGCAACGCCAGCGCACGCCTCTGGTCGGTGTCCTGCGCGACGGCGGACGCCGCCCCGGCGGCGCCGATGACGAGCGCGGCGAGCGGGATGGCCAGTAGATGCCTCATGAGAGTTCCTTCCTGAACGGCTCGGGGATGCCGCACGCGCCGGGCGGACGCAACCGCCCGATCCTGACGGGGCACGTCACGCCGCCGGGATGACGGCCCCGGCGTACTTCTCCGCGATGAAGGCTTTCACCGCCTCGCCTCGCAGCGCCTCCGCCAGCGCGGCGATGCGCGGGTCGTCGCGGTTGTCGGGGCGGGCGACGAGGTAGTTCACATAGGGGCTGTCGCCGCCCTCCATGGTCAGCGCGTCGCGCCGGGGGTTGAGGCCGGCGTCGAGAGCGTAGTTGGTGTTGATCACCGCCATGTCGACCTGTCCCAGCACGCGCGGCAGGGTCGCCGATTCCAGTTCGCGGAAACGCAGGTTCTACGGGTAGGCGGCGATGTCCCTCAGGCTTTGCAGCGGATTGGCCGGATCCTTCAGCCGGATCAGGCCGGCGCTCTGCAGCAGTATCAGAGACCGTCCGATCGAGGAGGCGTCGTTCGGGACCGCCACGTCGGCGCCGTCCGGCAGCTCCGCCAGCGAGCGGAAGCGGCGCGAATAGGCCCCCAGGGGCTCGACGTGCACTCCGGCCACCGTCACCAGCTGGGTCCCCCGCGAGGCGTTGAACTCGTCCAGATAAGGCTTCGTCTGGAAATAGTTGGCGTCCAGCCGCCGCTCGGCCAGCTGGGTGTTGGGCTGGACGTAGTCGTTGAACACCTTGATCTCGATATTCACCCCCTCGGCCGCCAGCGTCGGCCTGATGTGCTCGAGTATCTCGGCGTGCGGCACGGCGGTGGCCCCCACCAGAAGCGGGGCGTTCGCGTCGCTTCCCGCCTCTCCGCCGCGCCCGCAGGCGGCGAGGGTCACGGCGGCGGCGGCGACGAGCAGGGAGCGGCGGAGCATGGGAAAGCCTTTCGGGGAGCGATCAGCGGTGGGACACGGCGGCGACCAGTCGGTCGCCGAGCATCTGCAGCGCCTGCACCAGCAGCAGGAGCAGGACGACCGTGACGATCATGACATCGGTCTGGAAGCGCTGGTAGCCGAAGCGGATGGCCAGGTCGCCCAGCCCGCCCGCTCCGACCACGCCGGCCATGGCCGTATAGCTGACCAGGGCGATCGCCGTGACCGTGGCCCCGGCGAGGATCCCGGGCAGCGCCTCGGGCAGCAGGGCGCGGGTGACGATCTGCAAGGTGGTCCCGCCCATGGCCTGTCCCGCCTCGACCACCCCCTTGTCCACCTCGCGCAGGGCGGTTTCGACCAGGCGCGCGTAGAAGGGGGCCGCCCCCACGACCAGCGGCGGTATCGCCCCGGCCACGCCCAGCGACGTGCCGACCAGCAGCACCGTCACCGGCAGCATGACGATCAGCAGGATGATGAAGGGCACCGAGCGCAGCACATTGACCACGAACGAGAGGGCCGCGTTCAGCGGCGGGTTCGCCGCCAACCGCCCCTTGCCCGACAGGTAGAGCAGCACACCCAGCGGCAAGCCGAACAGCACCGTCAGCGCCAGCGACCCGCCCAGCATCAGCAGGGTGTCCACGGTGGCGCGGCCGATCCCGGCCCAGTCGACGTTGTCGAACATCAGGCCGCCTCCACCCGCACGCCGCGCGCGGTCAGCTGCGCCACCGCCGCCTCTGCGTCGCCGCCGGTGAACGCCACCGTCAGCTGTCCGTATGGTTCGCCGCGGATGCGGCTGATTCGACCCGACAGGATCGAATAGTCCACGCCGACCGAGCGCGCGACCCGGCTCAGCTCCGGCTCATAGGTCGCCGCGCCGCGGAAGGTCAGCCTGGCCAGTCGCGCCCCGGGAGGCACGATGGATGCGTCGAACGCCTCCTCGCCTTCGGCCAGCATGGCGCGGGTGGTCTCGTGCTGCGGATGCAGGAAGACGTCGGCGGTGGCGCCCTGCTCCACCACCCGGCCGTCCTTCATCACCGCCACCCGGTCGCAGACCCGCCGGACCACCTCCATCTGGTGGGTGATCAGCACGATGGTCAGGCCCAGCTCCCGGTTCAGCTGATCGAGCAGCGTCAGAATGTCTTCGGTCGTTTCGGGGTCCAGCGCGCTGGTGGCCTCGTCGCACAGCAGCACCTTCGGCTCCGTCGCCAGCGCCCGCGCGATGCCGACCCGCTGCTTCTGCCCGCCCGACAGCTGGGCCGGATGCTTCCGGGCGTGATCCGCCAGCCCCAGTTGCTCCAGCAGCTCCGCCACGCGCCGGTCGACCTCGGCGCCGCGCCGCCCCTCCAGCCGCAGCGGAAAGGCGACGTTCCCGGCCACCGTCTTCGCATTCAGCAGGTTGAAGTGCTGGAAGATCATGCCGATCCGCCGCCGCGCCGCGCGCAGCCCGGCGGCGTCGAGGGCGCTGATCTCCTGTCCGTCGACGAACACCCGCCCGGCGTCCGGCCGTTCCAGCCGGTTGATCGTCCTCACCAGCGTCGACT